>JAZQFU010000145.1:0-18246 GCA_045539675.1 Clostridia bacterium
TCGGTAAATATGATGGATGTACGGTATTAAAAACCGCAGACGGAATAAAAATCGGGTATTCGGACGGTAAAGTATTCAGAGTTGAAAATAACGGGGAGGAATAAGAATGAAGATTCCGGTGCTGATTCTTCTGGCGGTTATGGGAATAATGCTTGCTTTAAAGATGATAAAGCGAAGAAATTACAAAAATCCCGATTGGGTGCCAACGGCGGATTCCCGGGAAAGCTGCGGCGAAGCGGATACGGGAAAGCTTGCGGAGGAATGTTGGGAAAAATACCTTGAATCGATACAGCTTGAATATGAATCCGGGGAATATGTAAAAGCTTTTTCGGGCAAGAGTATTTTGTATTATACACAGAGACTTCTGGGAGATATCAGAGAGGAAGAAAAGAACAGTCTTATTTCAGCCCGCAGCTGTATGGCAAGAATAGAAGCAGCTCTCTGCGTGCTTCGAAGGAATCTTGAAAAGAAGGCTGAAGCTCCGATAACGAGAGAGGCATTCTTTAAGAATTATGCAGGGGAGAATACTGCTTTGAGGCTTCAGAAGATAATAAGGGAAACAGGGGAACGTAAGGAAAGAATCAAAAGCCTTAAAAAACCCGCTTTTTATAGGGAGCTGTATGAGGCAACAGAGGAAATCTATATGCGCCTTGCAAAAATATGCCGCAGGGAAGACTGCTCCTTTGAAGAAATAAAGAGAGAAGCGGAATATCTTAAAGAGATTCTTGAAGAAAAAGGAATTTCTGCAGTATTTCCTTCGGAAATTGATTCGTCACTATTTGATGCGGCTTTTGAAGCAGAGGCAGAGGAAGCCGTGATGCCGGCATTCATAAGAAAAGATAACGGTGAGATTGTAATGAAAGGAAATTCGGTGCAGAGGTGAAATCGGTATGCCAAAGAAATTGATTGATTTAGTTAAGGGGAATACAGATAAAAACTCAGGTACGAATAATGCTATGACGGATCAAGCCGTCTACAGGGAAAAAATTGAAATTAATAAACGTATAAGAGAGCTTGAAATAATTGATAAAATCAGGAAAATGGGTATTTCTCCGGAAAAGCTTCCTGATATTATTGAAGAATATATCGGATTTAAGCAAAATGAATTGGTAAGACTTGCTGATGAGGCATGGGCGGAATATCTTGTTGCCGGAAAATATGAGAAAGAAAACGATGCACTAAGGGATGTGTTGTATAATAAACGCGGTGTGTTTTATCTTCTGAGCATATTTTTCGGATGCTTCTTTTCGGGAGCCGAAGCTCCGGTGAAGGAGTGGCAGAGTATATGCCGTATCAAAGCTCAGGTGACCGGAAGAATGAAAATGTACGGAAGTATTGAAAACGGGCACTATGCTCTTTCGGTGGATTCTGAAGCGGAATTTAACCGGGATAGCTATCTTAAGTATCTCGGCATTGAGCTTTCGGGAAATGAAATGCCGGAGGAAATAAATAAAAAAGCAGATAAGATTAAGAAGCTTATTGCAGAAAGCAGAGAAAAGCAGAATGTGCTTAAGAAAAGTATTTACCGGGAAATATGGAAAAAATGCGAGAAAACACTTTTTGAATTTATGGAGATTTATGATGAAAACGGTAACTGCAGTTCCGGGTGCATAGCGGAAATTGCAGAAAAGCTTACCGATTGCTTTGGCGAATGCGGAATCGAATTTGTAAAGTGCAATGAGAACGATCCGGAGGATGAATCGCCGAAGGCTTCTGTGATTAACACAAAAACAAAAGGGCGTATTATATAAAACCGTAAACGGAGGATGGGAAAATGGCTGGCTCTTACTGGAAAAGATTCGGAATATACGATTTCAGAAAATATGAATATATAGTAAGTATTGATCTGGGGCACAGACATACGAGTGCGCATTATGCAAAGCTTGAATATAATTCTGACGGAGTGCTTGAGGGGAAAATACCCGAGAGGGCATATATTCTGGATGAATCAAGTGTTATTCCGACTCAGTTTTCCGAGAAGGACGGCAGAGTAATTCTTGGTGATGTGTCCGGAAAACAATCATATATGTATTTTAAAAGAAATCCGTCTGAGCTGTCCGAGGGTGTAAAATGTGAATATACGGGAGAGGAATGTAAAGTCCTCATCCAGAAATATATTACTCAGGTAATAAATAATATAGAAGCTTTAAATGCGGAATTAACCGGAAAAGAGATTCTTTATATAGTGGGATGTCCCTCCGGCGGAGAATGGCTGAAGAATGATAATGACGTCAGGTATGCTGAAATACTCAGCGAAAAAAACGGAAGAGATATAGTTGTGCTTCACGAGTCAAGAGCCGCACTCATAAAAGTTAAAAAGGAGAGGAGCATTACCTTAAGCAAGGGTGAAGGTATCTTTGTATTTGATTTCGGAAGCAGCACATCAGACTGGACTTTTATGTATCTCGACGATGACGGAATTCTCCGTATGATGGACGGAACCGATAATCTGGGGGCAAAGCTTATTGATGAAAAAATCATGAATCTTATCCTGAAGGAAAATAATGTATCATACAGCGATATAGATAAGATTATGAAGCACCGTTCCGATACCATTCATGCCAAGGAGCTTGGCTTTGACGGATATGATAATGATGATTTCGATAACAATATACTTGTTTATACAAGAAAAAACGGAGAGGTTATCGTACATAATGTTTTGCCGGCTTATCTTGAGAAGGTTACCGGTGAAGCGGAGGTTTGCTACAATACGGTGGACGATTCTGTAAAAGGCAGCTGGCAAAAGCTTCTGAGATGCTTTATGCAGTCAGCTTATGATAAAGTAAGAAAAGCACTTCCCGGAATCGGAATAAAAAACATTATGCTTACCGGCGGAGCATCAAAAATGTATTTTATAAAGCAAATGGCGGAAAAGGTTTTTGAGGGGATATCCGTGATTCTGGATACGGTACCGTCAGTCAGTGTATCAAAGGGACTTGTGTATGCAGGACTTGCAGATATCGGCGCAGAAAGGCTCATAGACAGAGCATTGCAGGAACTTGATGAACTTATGAATGATTATTCAGAGCGGGATAAGATAAAGGCAAGATTCATAAAGGCGGGAATGGAAGAGAATGCTGCAGCTGATAAAGCGGAAGAGACGGTAAAAAAACTAAGCGGCGGATTTTTGCAGGGGGTAGCCTGGGCATGCGCCGAAGCAGTTGCATATGACAAACAGTTTTACGAAGAGGTATTTGATGATTCCTTCAAAGCGTGGGGCGATGCTTATTCCAAAATTGAAAATTACTCGGGAGCTTCGTCATTGTATGGATTGCAGCATATAATTCAGGAAAAGGGAGAGAGCAGGATTTCCGGTATGACTGAAAAGATAAAGAGCGCAATCTTGTCTGTTGCCGACTTGTATACAGAGCAGGCCAGACTGATAGTCAGCACTAATGTGAGGGAGCATTACGGAGTGGAAGTGCCCGATAACCTCAACGTGAATATTGATGACAAAACAGAAGAGCTCAGTAAGGTTATAGCAAGACTGCATGTCCGGTTTTTATCATACTCAGCCGTAAGGGGAATATTCGGCAGAACTGACGGATATCAGCTTGACTGGAAAGCCGGACGTCCATTGTATTTTGAACTGAGGCAGCTTACGCAAACCACCGATAGCCGTATGGCTCTCTATAAACGATATTTATCAGTATATGAAGGCAAAAGCGGATGGGCAAAAAGCGAATTGCGCAGGGAAATGCACGGAGAACTGGAAAAGAGCAAAACTCTTGAGGAACTGTCTGAGAAATTCAAAAGCCTTCTTTATCAGAAAATTTCCAAAGCAATCAGCAGTATGTCAATGTTTGTAAGCTGAAAAGTATAAGACTGATTAAAACTCAGATATAAGGAGGCCGGTGAAAATGTCGGTTATAAACTGGAAAAAATTTGGCTTGACGGATGATATTGACCCGATGTGTATGTGGGACTATGTGGTGGGCATAGATTTTGGTCACAGAAAAACAAGTGCTCATTATGTGAAGCTTGAATGGGCAGCTGATGGAACACCTATATTAAAGACCCCTGAAAAGGCAAATATCCTTGACGGAGAAAAAAGCGTGATTTCTACGCAGTTTTCAAGGGATGAAAACGGGATAAAGCTTGGAAGCATAAACGGAAATGCATATAAATTCTTCAAAAAGAATCCCATTGAGCTTAATGAGGGGGTCAGATATGCTTTTGACGGTGATATAAGCTGTCGTGAACTGGTGCGGGATTATATCGGTCAGGTAATAGAAAATATAAACAGCAATATTGAAGGACTCAACAAAAACAGCGGAGTGCTTTATATTATAGGCTGTCCTTCCGGGGGAGAATGGCTGGAAAACGGAAATGATGTCGCCTATGCTGAAATTTTAAAGGAGAAGGCAGGAGAGGATGAATACAGATACCGTACGGTAATCGTGATGCATGAATCGAGAGCGGCACTTATCAAGCTGAAAAAGGAAAAGAATATTTATCCGCAATGCGGAGAGGGAATTCTTGTTTTCGATTTCGGTTCGGTTACGTCGGACTGGACCCTGATGTATCTGGATTCCGAGGGCAACCCGGGAATGATAGACGGCAGTGAAAACCTTGGAGCATCACTCATAGATGAAAAGCTTCTTGAGGTTGCATTGGGAGAACTTGGCAGAAAATACAGTGACCTGATGTTTCCCGCAAAAGCGCTTGATGATACCGTACGTGCAAAGGAAAACGGATATGATAACTTTGACGATAAAGCATTTTGTGATAATACGGTAACATACGCCCTGAAGGACGGAAATTATCTGGTGAAAAATATATTACCGTCATATCTTAGTGAAATAACGGGAAAAACAGTAACCGGATATAACAGCATAGACGGAAGAGTAAGCGGAACCTGGGAGGAGTTGTGCCGCAGGTTTGTTGAATCGGTGCGAAGCGAAATAAATTTCCGTGCTTCGGAAACAAAGATAAAGAGTATTGTGCTTACAGGCGGGGCATCCAAAATGCCTTTTATCGGAAAAATATGTGAAGAGACTTTCGGAACAGAAATAATTATGGATACTCATCCTGCCTTATCGGTATCAAAGGGGCTGGTTTATGCAGGGCTGGCAGATATAGCTTCTTATGAAAGTCTTAAAGAAACGGATGAAAAGATAAATTATTTGTTGGATTTCGGAGACACTCAAGGTTACGGCTTCGGTAATGATGCGGCAACGAGTATTGCATCCCGTATTGTGGGAACATGGGGATTTTTAAACGAAGTGTATTCAGATACGCTGAGTTACTGGGAAAGTGAAGAAATTGAAGATTTTTCGGAAGAATCCACCCCGGGGTATTTTGTGAATTTGGTATGCAAAAAGGCAGAGGAATATATAAGGGGAAGCGAAAAAATCAAAAGCTGTAAAAATGAGCTGATTTATTGTTGCAACGAATATATAGAAAGCTACACGGCAAATGCATTTGGTATTTTAAATAAGGATGTTGAAGATAATCTCGGAGTATCGGTTTGTGCCGCCGGGAAAACGGGAGCAGCTTCACAAACACTTCTGCCGGCAGTTGAACTGCTGTGGAATGCCGTTTCGGAAAAGGATTTCAGCGATGTATGGAAAAACGGTGTAAAGGAAATGTTTAAGGATGAGTATGACGGAAGTATGCCGGATATGGACATCACTCTTTCAGCCCCAGGCAGATATAGCGTGGCGAGAGGGTATCACCTGGGATATTCTTACAGACCTCAATGGGTGATGAAGGAACTGGAAAGGGTTTTTGCCTCTGCGCTCCGTGAAATGGCAGAAATGAAGAAACTGGAGCAGGAGCTCAAACGGTTCATTGTAGGTAATATTGACAGAGCAGTAAATAATCTGATATTTCATTTATGAGTGAATGCATAATGAGTATCCGTGAATTGTCAGGCTGTTTAAAGAGAATGAATCAAATTTAATGAGACTTGCCTGTATGGGATTGCACGGGCTTAAAAGTTGTATTTGTGAAGAGGCGATTGATAATGAATAAAGACAGAATATCAGACAAGGAAAAAGAACGGGAGCTTGCAAAGCTTCACCATGAGTCTGTGATTTCTGAAATATGCAGGATTCGACGGCTTATTGAAATCAGCAGATACAAGGAAAATGTTCTGAGAAATCTTTGTATGGAGGATTACGGAATTTTCGATGCTTTTGCCGGCTTTATTAAGTTTGCCCGGGATTTTAAGTCAGGTGCACCTTATATGCATACGGGAAGAATATGCTATATACAAAAAAGAATGACAGATACGGCGGAGCGACGCGGAGTAAGAATCGGAAAAGAAGAGCTTTCCTTTATATATCTTTCCTATGTGGGCAATTCGCAGGAGGATTTTCTTAAAAGGTCGGAAATTAAAATATATAAAAATACTTCAACAGAGAAAATCCTTGAAAAAACAAAAAAAGCAGAGGAAATTCTCGGAGAGATTGAAGAAGCTTTTGCGAAGACGGAGGATGGGTTCTTTACAAAGCTGTGTCTGGCGTGCTTGCCGGTAATTGCGGCATTTTCCGAAGAAATAAACGAAGAAAAGTTTAAAAATAAAAAGCCCGGAGAATGGGAAGCAATCATTGTTGCTCTTGCGGAAAAAATAATTGAAGACTTCGGGAAATTCGAAATAGAATTTATCTTTTATTCAGCGGAATTCAGAGAATTCTTTGAGTATGACGATGATGCGTGGGAAAAAAATGCCGTATACTGTAAAAACAGCGGCACCCTTTTCCGTAACGGTATTACCGCTTTCAGAGAGCAAAACATTTAATGTAAGGAGATGTTGAATCATGAAACAGCTTGAAAAGGTAATTGAGGGATGCAAGGCGGCTTATTGCTCCGGAGTTCCCGTTATATATCTTGTCACCGATAATTACGGTCTGGTGAAGAAGGTTGCCGAAAGTGACAGTATGGTTGAGATTTATTATCAGTACGGCGAAGAATGTAAGTGCCGCAGAGAAATACTTGAAGCCGGCGGGGATATAAGTGTTGTCAGCTCGTCTGCACCACTTAATCTTAGTGAGTCAATTTTCTGTCTTTCAGGGGATGTTAATCCTTTGGAAACAGCTTCGGTTAAAAAAAAGAAAAAGCCGGAAATACCTCTTACTCTGACTGCGAGGAAGGAGGATTCTCTGAAGATAGCGAATGTTGAAAGGACAGTTGTTGAAAGAACAGGTAAAAAGGCATTGCTGCTGACCACAAAGGAAGACTCCGGAAAATCAGCCGGGACGGAGCTTCCGGAATCTAATCTGAAGCCTTCCATTCATGTTGTATATAATTTCGGAGTTCAGGGGGATAATAAATCCCTCAACAGATACATAAAAAAATATATTGCCGCAGAGCCGGACTCTGCTATGCGAAAGAGTGTTGTATTACTTGCCTCTCCCACCCCGGTTATTCCCGAGGGAATGGAGCCGTATATTTATGTTGTGGATGTTCCTGCTCTCGGATATAATGAAATTGCAGAAATCATCAACGGATTCATCGAAGGTGAAAGGGAGTTCGGATACAGCATAAGCGAGAAGTTTTTCAATGAGCTTGTAACGAGATTCAAGGGTATGGAGGATTTCAAAATAATCGAAATTCTCGGCAGAATAAAGGCGGAAAATGATTTTTTATGCGATATCCGAAATCTTCGTGATCCCAATCAACACAGGAATAGTGTGTATTCCTGTATAAAAAGTGAAAAGGAACAGCTTTTGAAAAAAACGGATATTCTTGCATATGTTGAGGTGGAAGGAGACTACGTTGAAGACGGAAAACAAAAGGTAAATGTAGGCGGACTTGAAAATCTCACGGAATGGATAAGGGTTCAGAATAAAATTCTTGAAAATCTGGGAACGGCTGAGTCGAAATGGGGAGTGGCATTTTCAAAGGGGCTTGTTGTGACCGGCGTGCCGGGATGCGGAAAAAGTCTTATGGCAATGTATACTGCCGGAGAATTCAATGTTCCTCTTATTCAGATGGATATGGGTGCCCTTCAGAAAAAATACCACGGTGAAAGTGAAGCAAGCATGAGAAAAGCTCTTAAGCTTGTTGAAGCGATGGCTCCCTGCGTTCTGTGGATAGATGAAATTGATAAGGCTTTTGCCGGAATGAAAGGCTCAGGTGAAGCAGACGGCGGTGCCACTCACAGAGCAATGGCAACCTTTCTTACCTGGATGCAGACCAATAAAAAGCCGGTTTTCGCTTTTATTACATCCAATGATGTTAAAAAAATTCCGTCCGAGCTTTTACGACTCGGGCGAATAGGAAAAAAATACAGCGTGTTTATGCCCGACGGTAAAGAGTGCCGTGATATATTCAGGGCGGTTATAAAGAAAAAATCAAAGATGCATCCGGGCTTGTTTGAGCCGGCAATATTAAAGGATGAATATCTTGATGAAGTGCTTGTGTATTGCGGAGAAAAGGGAAAATTTCTTACCGGCGGAGATATAGACGTTATAGTAAATGATGCTATGACGGAATATTTTCTGAAAAAGCTTGAAGAAAACAATGTGCAAAGCGGAATGTATGATGCAGACGGCTTTAAGTCTGTTCTCAAGAGTGTTATAGATAAAGTATCGCCCTACGGTCAGACCAATATCAAAGATATTGTTGAGTATTATATGAATCAGGAAGAAAACCGTTTTGAGCCGGCGGGAAAAGGCGGCGTTATAACGGGAGCTCTTAAAGATGAGCTGGAAGCTGAGGAGAAAATATCCGTCGGAAAAACACTTACCCCGCAGGAGGAAAGTGTTAAAGAGAATAAAGAGGCTCCGGGGGTATACGACAGAAGTATGAGAAGAGCAATCCTTGATAAATACAGGGAAATCACCGAAAAACAACAAAAAAATTAAAAAATACTTGACAGGCTTCGCAAAATTTGATATATTCTAAATATAAATTACAAAAAGTAGTAATTAAAATGAAGAAAAAGTATCATAAACGGAGGGAAATTTTATGAAGAGTATTAATTTAACACCTGAATATGCGAAAAAAATCAGCGGTTATGTTGATTCCTTTGACAAAACCTATAATGGGGCAATATCGCTGAAGGAGAATGAAATTAATTTTATTTTAAAGAATTGTCCCCAGCTGACCGGAAATGAAGCCGGAGAAATTGTTGATGGGATTCATAACGGCTGTGCGCTGTATAACGCCGAGCTTGAAAAGGCTCTTGAAGGAGAAAAAAGCAGTATAAAAACAGTTTTTGCAGAAAGACTTTCGGGGGTAGGTATAGAGGAAAGATATGCAATTGCCTCAGCAATGCTTATGGTTGTTCAGGCGGTGAATGAAGAGGCTGTTGCACAGTTTTCGGAAAATAAGGGAAGTGATATCCGCAAAACAGTTGAGGAGCTTCTTTCAGCGGAGGACGGCTTGAAGGTGAATGAGGGTTCAGTCGGTGAAGAGGAGCTTGAAGAGCTTCTTACCGTGCTTGATGAAGCCATAGATTCGACTCCGATTGGTTACTACGGTTGCGAAGGGATTAAAAAGCTTGTTGAAAGCGATATTGAAGCAGAAGGTATTAATTTTGTAGAAGATTATTTAAAGAACGAACAGCTGAAGATAGTAAATGCGGTTGTTACATATATTGCATACAGAAACGGTGAGCTTGACTGTGTGGAGGAGAAAGTATTCCCCGAGGAGCTTGCGGTTATGGTGTGCGCAGGAATGGACAGTCATTCAACTATGGTGGGGCTCGGAGCAGGATGTGTACCCGAGGATGCTGCAAGCAAGGTTTACAAAGCAATCGGCAAAGCTGTTATAGTATGTCTCTGCACATATGTTCTGTATAAGTTAATGTTGGTTGGTTTTGCTATAGGAATGGCTTCATTTGCAGTATTTTTCAGCTCTCAGATTATAGTTACTGTTCTCAGCTTGATATACGGCATAGTTTTCGGAGTGATGTCTTCGGCAGCACTTTTGAAGCTCCTTGAAAAAATAGGAGTAATGGTTGTAACAGTTTTTGTTGTTGCAAAAATAAAAATTTCTGAGGCATATAAAAAAATATCCTCTCTTATTACAGAAAAGGTTGTGCCTGCCGTAAAGAAAAAAGCGGAAAAGATAAGAGACTTTATCACGGAGAAGGTTGTACCTTATCTTAAAAATGTTGCCAAGGCAATATTCGGCAAGCTTGCTCCCGGTAAATAATAAGAAAAAGGAGCCGGGATGCAAAAGGGGAGATATTATGTTTTTGGTTGAAATAGCAAAGGCTGTTGTGGGAATCATCGGTGAAATTATCGGTGTGCTTGACTGTTATTTTTCTGCGATAGCGGCGCAATGCTCCGCATATTGCTTCCGATACAGGTTTGAACCAAATGAGTCGGATGAGGCAATTGCCGTAAACCTGGCAGAGAGTCTTAATGATGCTTTCCCGGAGGGGATTGTTGAAACACTGCGGGATATGAATGGGGAGGAGCGGCTGGAAACCTTTACGTTACTTGCGGAGAAGCTTGCACTTTCATTTCGTCTCGGCACAGATGTGCTGGAAAAAATACAGATTGTTGAGTTTGCGGAAAATGATGACTGGATTCATTACAGTAAATATAAAACCGAAACACATTGCATACAAATGAATAAAAATATGCTGCTTTACGATTTATACAGCATGGAAGCTGATGAAAATGTTACCGATATGGTGCTTTACGATTGCGTTCGTATGCTTATTCACGAGCTCAGGCATGCTTATCAGTATCAGGCGGTGCTGAAGAATATTAACTGTCAGGATTATTCCGGGTACGATATAAAAGGCAGGGTGGCTTTGTGGACGAAAAACTATTCTGAATACATAGGCTCAAAGGAAAGCCTGCGTGCGTATATGGATCAGCCTATTGAGATTGATGCAAGAGGGTATGCCGACTATGTGCTTGATAAACATGAGGAGGGATTTCGTTGAACTTGATAAAATATACGGGGCTTAAAAGAAGAATAATGGATTGCGGAATCACCGGAAGAGGTGCGTCAAGAGTTATTCGTCAGATAAGAAGAATGGATCCGCAAATAAAAAAGAGCTTCGGAAGATGGTATAATTATAACGAAGCTCCGAAAGAGCAGATACACGGTATTACCTTTGATATGCTTACCGATAATTTTCGTATGAACGGCTTTAATGCTTTTCTTACTCTTGATTGGCTCAAAAAAGAGCCGATGGAAGCAAAAGCGGCGTTAGGATGTGCTCTTGATAATGTGATTACGGCAGAAGCCGAATATGATGAAACAGAAGAAAATACAAGTGATATAATTACGGAAGAATAAAGTATACACCGTTGACGCTGTGCGTCAGCGGTTTTTTTTTAATAATTTAAAAAAAATCTTGACAACTGAATTTAATTATGATATATTTTAATTAAGAATTACAAAAAGTAGTAATTAAAATAAAACTAAAAGTTGTATTAAGGAGGAAAGAAGTATGTATAATCCGTTTTATGGTGAGAGCGGCTTTGAGCGTGCAAAAGACTATGTTGAGGACTACTTTAAAGGGTATAATCCTGCTAAAACTCCTGAAGAAAACAAGGCGGAGTTTCTTATGAGACATATTTCCGGTTTATCTCCGGAAAAAGCGGGAGAGGATGCGGAAGCAATCAGATTTGGATGCGAGACCTACAGTATTAACGTGAAAAACAGACTTAACGGAGAGAAATATACGCTGAAGAATTTCTTTGAAGAGCAGCTTTCGGAACTAAGCATAGAGGAAAAATACAAGTGTGCTGAAAAGGTGCTTTCTCTCGTATATGCGGCAGATGCATTAACGGTTTATGAATATTCAGGCGAAGACTGTGAGGGGACTAAAGAGAAGCTTCGCGGAGAGCTTTCCGGAGAATCTGCAGTTAAAGACGGAAGCATAGGCAAAGAAGAACTCGATAAGCTTCTTGATGAGCTTGACGATGCCTTAAATTCAACCGTTGCAGGTTTTGCTGGAGCTGATAAACTCCTTGAAGAGACAGAAAAAAGCGGAACTGCGGCATTTGTTTCTTCGGAAAGCATCGGAGAAGCATCGCAGCTAAAAGAAATAACCGCTCTGGCGAACTATATTATATGCTGCAACAGAGGGGAGGAGGAGCCGGAATTAAAGAAATCACCCGAGGAAATTGCAGTTATAACCTCCGGTGCTATAGACAGACACAATGCCATTATGTGTGCAGTAGCAGGAGGGGCTCCGTGGGAAGATATAAAGAATGTTCTGATTGCCATAGGCGGAGGAGTAATTATGTTACTTACAGCGTTTGCCGCACTTTCTTTAATGGTTTTATGTGCTGAAACAGGTTTAATACTGGCGGAGGTCATATTTGCGGAAAGCATTATCGCGGCTGTATTAGGTTTACTTGGCGGAATCGGTGTATGGGGACTGGCAATTACGGGAGTTTTGAGTATACTCGGTAAATATGCCGATGATATAGAGATTATTGCAGATAAGGCAGCTGAAAAGACGGCAAAGGTATTGTATAAAATCGGTGAATATATAAAAAAAGAGGCGAAACGCATATTCGGAAGAAAGCCTGCAGGTGCAGCTTGTCTCAGCATCAAGGCTCCTGTTATCTTGGGATCGGATAAGTAAAAGAAGAGTATGCTGAACAGAGAAAAAAGGCTTTTCCTTTCGCTTATTAAAGAGCTTGAGTGGGTAGGAAAACGCGAATCAAAGCTTCTTGAAAAGGCCGGGAAAGGGAAGCTTCCGTTAATGCTTTCGGCAGAAGAAAAAATACCTGAAGGAATCAGAAAAAGTCTGAAAAAGGGATTTTTATCTGCTTTCGGCATTATTCTCAGACGGGGAACCGGTCTTATAGAAAAAAGCCTGAATAAAGATGCCATTGACCGTGAGTTTATGATAGGAAATATATGCGTTGAAACCTACGGAACGCGCAAGGAACTGAAGCGGCTGAGGAGAAACGTAAAAAAATCCGATTTTGCGGTAATGGCGGTTACCGCAGCTGAAGGAATCGGGCTGGGAGTTCTCGGAATCGGAATTCCCGATATTGTAATTTTTCTTGCAACGGTATTTCGGGGAATATACGAAACAGCACTTAAATACGGTTTCGGATATTCTTCGGACTTTGAAAAATACTTTATGCTTACTCTTATGAAGGCGGCGCTTTCAAGAGGCGAAGAAATGAAGAAAGCAGATGCTGAAGCCAATTCGCTTATCAATCATTTCAGGGAAATAACAGAGGAAGAGCTGGAAAACAAAACTGAGGAAGCCGCAAATACTTTTGCTTCCGATTTGCTTATTCTGAAATTTATTCAGGGAATTCCCGTTGCAGGAGTTCTGGGCGGAGCAATGAATCCCGTATATTACAGCAGGATTATGAAATATATCCGCCTGAAATATTATAAAAGATATATCATCAGTAGTATGACAGGAGCCTGCCGAACCCACCCGAAACGGTGAAATTACGGCATCTTTCGGATTGTTGCTTTCGGAAGGTAAGGTTTTTTCCGAAATAGCAGCGGAAAAGAGAAAAAACGGGTTCGGATGATAATATGAAAAATTACGGAAAGGAGAATTGAAATGGCAAAATATCAATACAAAAGCTACGAATATAATCCGGGAGACAGACGAACAGCAGTTGAGGCGTTTGACAGGGTGTATATCGCATATATCGTTATGGGCGGCTCAGGATGTAATATAACTTCAATAGGCGAGGGCGATATCTGGCATGAGGGGCCTGATGAAATTATCGGTGTTTACGATTCTTATGAAGAGGCAGACAGAGCAGTAAAAGAGTATATTTACGGAATTTAGGGGGAACAGAATATGGAGCTGAAGGAATACCTGCTTGCCTGCGAATTCTTCAGAGGAATTTCCTACGGAATTATAAAGCTTATATCAGAATTGGAAACAGAAAGATTCTTCAGGTGTGCGGATGCCTGGTTTGAAAATCCGGCGGGCGGTCTTTCATTTGAATCTGTATCAGATATGTTTTCATATTATATGGAAGAGAATGAAGAGGTGAAGCTTAAGCTTCTTATGGAGAAATGGTGGGGAACGGCAAGTTATACTTCCCGAACCTATGGAGAAAGACTTAACGGAGAAATAATTGATTTTTATAAGGATAATTTTCCCGATACTCCCGTTGAGAAAATTCCGTGCTTTGACCGAAAAAGCTTCGGCAGTCTTTTTGAAGAAGAAACGGTGGAAATAATGAAGCCGGATTTTTACAGCTATTTTAATCCGTCAAATAAGACATTTATCCGCTTTGACGGGCTTCCCAGAGTAAAATATTTCCCGTGGTGCATAAGCAGAAGACGTGTGATCGGTAAAATTGATAATAATCGCGATCTCATCAGAATGTATATACAACGCAGAATGATAAGCTATTACGGCAGCTGTGTTGTGGCGGGAAAAAGGTGGGAAGATTATATTATTGAGCTTGTTGCGGAAAGGGTGTGCGGATTTTGAGATTAAGAAAAGCAACCGAAATGAAGGTTATGCCGCTAAAACAATTATACAAAGAGCTGGAAGAAAAAAATGATAAAAAATCCGATGCAATCATACTTACTGCAAAGGAGCCGGATGAAGAAAAGCTTGGAGGCTTAAGAAACTATATAAGAATTCCCGTTGTTGATACTCAGGATAGCTCTATGCCCGGAGCATTCAGTATGAAGCACGGTATTGAAATCGGCAAGTTCCTCGGAATAATCTATGATGTGGAAATGCTTTATGTGTGTTGTGACAGCGGTGAATCAAGAAGCACGGCGGTGGCGGCGGCATTGCTTCGGCGCTTTGGAAAAAAGGATATGGAAATCTGGAAAAATCCTTCCTATCACCCGAATCTTCTTGTGTATAAGGAGCAATGCTCCGCATTCGGCATAAAGGTTTCGGCATTAAAGCTTAAGTATCTGAAATACATAAATGACAGAGCCTTGAAAAAAGCTATAAACCAAAGCCGTAAGGGTGGTGTTTAAATGTTTGATGTCTTCAGAGCGAAGCTTGAAAACGACAGAGTAAAGCTTCCCGATGAGCTTGCTTCCGCCGGAGAAAAAATATGGATGGTCTATGAATGGAAGGTAGGGAAGAAGCACTTTTTCAAATGCATAATTCTTAACGGAGAAAACTATGAAGAATTTCTTGCTTCCGAGAAAAGCAATATTTCGGATATGGAAATTACCTCGGAGGGAAAGCTTGAAGCCTCCGATAATATATGGCATGTACCTTTGAGCATAAGAAATAAGCTTGAAACGGATGAGCTTGTATTTGTGGAAAAAGCGGATTTTATTGAAATTATGAACCCGGCAGAATATGAATCATACCGGGAATTTATAAAGAAAATAAGAGAAGCAATCCGTAAAGCGAGCAGAACATACGGATGTATAATAAGAGTAGCCGACGGAGATTCGAAATGATTCACAATGCGCAGCAACCGTGCGGCGACAGAGTACCCGGTTTGGGGCCCACGGGGATTGCAAAGGGGCAAGGGGAATTCTTAAATCCCCTTAAGCCCTTTGCATGGTATAGCTGAAATAAAAATTGTTATTATGAAATTTTCAAAATCGTTTTTGAAATCAAAAAAACAAAAACACCAGAGTTCACCACCTCATCCGCCTCGTGCCTCGGCACCTTCCCCTCCCATAGGGGAAGGCTTTTTTGAAAGTTCGAATAAGAAAAAAATAAAACAAGGGGCAATTCTGATGTGTGAAGATAAAAACGCAACAGAATCGCCCCTTTATATTTGTGTGCCTGCTTTAAAGCAGTTATTTTCCCTTTTCTTTCTTTATAAGAATCCTCATTGCCTCGACTGCGCATTTAATTGCTCTTTCCGAGGAATGACATACCGTATCGGGAAGCCCCTTTGCATGGCGCTCTGCATTCCAGAGAGCGGTAAGCACGCATCCGACCCGTACGCCTCTTGCTATGCCAACAGAGAATAACGCCGCCGCCTCCATTTCAGAGGTAAGGCATCCGCACTTTATAAATGAATCCCATTTATATTTAAGCATAGGTTCAACGGGCATTGTTTCCGGGTTTGTTTCCCCGTAAAAAGAATCCTTGCTGTGAATTACTCCAACGTGATACTTCTTTCCCATTTCCGTTAAATCCGAAAGAGGCTCTGCCGCTTCCTTAAGTGCGGAAACAACCTCAAAATCCGCAACTGCGGGATAATCATCGGGGATATATTCGTGACTTGTTCCCTCTGAGCGGGTTGCCGCCGTTGCAATAACCAAGTCTCCGCCTCTTACTTCATCCTTCATTCCGCCGGAGGTTCCAACTCTTATGAAGGTATGAGCTCCGCAATGAATCAGCTCCTCCTCCGCAATTGCCGCAGAAGGCCCGCCAATCCCCGTGGAAACCGCACTTATTTTAACCCCTTCAAGGTAACCCGTCCAGGTTACGTATTCACGGTTTTGTGCAACAAAGGAGGGGGAATCAAAATGCTCTGCAATCTTGGGAATTCTTCCCGGATCTCCCGCAAGAATAACGTATTCGCCCACATCTCCCTTTGTAATATCAAGATGAAATTCCTTTTCTCTGTCTAAAAGTCCCATAGTACTCTCCTTTCTAATTTCGCACCGTTTCCGAATATTCGGTGGGTGTCATTCCCGTTGTTTTCTTGAATTGTCTTGAAAAATGATGAATGCTTTCGTAACCCATTGAATCCGCAATCTGAGTGAAATTCATTCCCGATTCACGGATCAGGATTTTTGCTCTGTCTGCCTTAAGGGTTCTGTAGTATTCCATTACTCCCATTCCCGTCTGCTTTTTGAATACGGATTTAAGCCCCGTTGCACTTACTTTTAGATGAGCGGTAACGTCGGGAAAACGAAGGCTTTTATTAACCGAAGCAGTTAAGAATTCTATTGCCTTGGAAACCGTATCGCTTTCGCTGTAGGCTTTTAAAACCGATGCCGCCTTGGTTCGCTTTTCCTCTCCGCTTCGCAGAAGTGAAATGAGAAGCTGCTCAAGGGAAAGCTTTATCATCTGCTCACAGCCTGAATGCTTCGGATTTTTGTTTCTTTCAAGCTTCTTTAAATCGGGATTTCCGATAGGGGAAGAAAAAGCTTCCCTTGCTTCGGTTAAAATAACCGCAAGAAGCTTTTTTTCCTTTTCGTTAAGAAGAAAGTTTTTCCCTTCAAAATAGCTTACGGTGGGTGAGCTGCAGTCAAAGGCAATTATAACAAGATTGGGCGCAACCCTTCCGTTTGAGCGTACGTTATGAAATTCCCCCGGCTTATGAAAGGCAATTTCTCCCTGCTTAAGCTCCTGCCAGGTATCTCCCGAAAAGATTTCCGCAGTTCCCCGGTCAACATAAATAAGCTCCCAGAAATTATGCTCTTCACCCGTGAAATGATAGTTTTTTCCATATTCAAAATAGTGAACGGTGACTATGCTTTTAACCGAAATTATTTCCTTCAGTATCGTTTTTTTGTAGTTCATATAAATCACCAATACCATTTTACCATAATATGTCCAAAAATGCAAATGTTATGTCCGAAAATGCAAATCGGAATGTCTCCTTGTTTCAGAATCGGAAGCGGAATTCAGGGACAATGTACGTCCCCACTGTCCTGCGTCCCCCATCCCCACCGTCCCTCGTCCCCACTGTCCTGTCTAAGTTTGTAAGGGGCAGAACTCTTTATTGGGGTTCTGTCTCAAAACTTTTTCGTTAAAATTCCGCATAAATCCCTATAAATCATTGACATTTTGGAAAAATTAGTATATAATTATACCTGGGTTTTTGTATTTAAACGGAGGTTTAACTATGGGAAACAATATTGAGCGTTGGTATTCAATGAAGGAAATCACAGAATATCTTGGTGTAAGCCGTGATACAGTCCTCATTTGGATCGAGAAAAGAGAAATGCCCGCAGCAAAAATCGGCAGGCTTTGGAAGTTTAAAATAAGCGAGGTTGACGCTTGGATGAAATCCGGCGTTGCAGCTGAAAAATAATGTAAGGAGGATTATGTATGAATTACGAATTAAAACATTTCGACACAACTCTAGTGCGTTTTTCGGGAACTGAAGATACTAATACTCCTGAGATAAAAATTTTGTGGAAGAATGATGCAAAAAAAGACTTGTTCCCACTTGATTTAGATTTGACTGAAGAAGGATTCGCAAAATGGCTTAAGCATAGAACGATACCTAAAAACCGTGCGTATGTGCATAACTTTTTAAGCAAGTGTGGTCTTAATATAAACCGTCCTATGACCATTATAAAGGTTTCGAAAGGTCTTTCACTCAACGATTGCTATTGGGTTGTTGAGGAAGGTTTTGAAGGCACATACGATAAATTTAATCTTTATGATAATCGTTTCAGTCAGGTGCTTGCTCTGATTGCATTTACCGGATACGGAAG
>JAZQFU010000146.1:0-7332 GCA_045539675.1 Clostridia bacterium
TGAATTTGCCACAGGAGGAACAGTCGGTCTATTTGACGTTGAAAAACAGCCTCTTGGAGTCGACACTCATTAGCGCACAATATAACTTGGATGATAACACCTACGAGGGAGCCGTTACTGTCAGGGAACTTGACCTCGCGGCCTTTGGCTCGTTGGTCGATGGTGTGGTGTCCGACTTGAAGGGCGGTGCGGAGTATTCTTAAGTAAAAATCACTTCTGAGCCGCGGTGCCGAATAAAGTAAGTGCCGACGGAATGTTCTCTCCGTTATTGAGACGCATATGATTGTATGTTAATGGGTGGTGCTTGTCCTGTTAAGGGCAGGCACTTTTTTAAAATAATTTCAAGGAGGCTTCACTATGTACGAAAAGGTTTCGGCAAATCTTAATTTCGTGGAACGTGAAAAGAAAACCGAAGAATTCTGGAAGCAGAACAGAATCTTTGAAAAAAGTATTGAAAGAAGAAGCGAGGGAGAAACCTATACCTTCTATGACGGCCCTCCCACCGCTAACGGAAAACCCCATATAGGTCACGTGCTCACCAGAGTAATAAAGGATATGATTCCCCGTTACCGCACTATGAAGGGTTATAAGGTTTTAAGAAAGGCAGGCTGGGATACTCACGGTCTCCCCGTAGAGCTTGAGGTTGAAAAGAAGCTGGGGCTTGACGGTAAGGAGCAGGTAGAGGAATACGGACTTGAGCCTTTTATAAAGGAATGTAAGGAAAGTGTATGGAAATATAAGGGAATGTGGGAGGATTTCTCCGGAACGGTCGGCTTCTGGGCTGATATGGATGACCCTTATGTTACTTACGAAAATGACTTTATTGAGTCCGAATGGTGGGCTCTTAAGAAAATCTGGGAAAAGGGACTCCTTTACAAGGGCTTCAAAATCGTTCCCTACTGCCCCAGATGCGGAACCCCCTTAACAAGTCACGAGGTAGCTCAGGGCTATAAGGACGTTAAGGAAAAATCCGCTATTGCAAAGTTTAAGGTTAAGGGCAAGGAAAATGAATACATTCTTGCATGGACAACCACTCCCTGGACCCTTCCCTCCAACGTGGCACTTTGCGTAAACGCAAATGAAACTTACGTTAAAATTTCAAATAACGAAGAAATATACATTCTTGCAGAGGCACTTATTCCCTCGGTAATTGAAGGTGAATATGAAATTCTTGAAACGTATTCGGGAAAAGACCTTGAATTTACGGAATATGAACCTCTCTTCGATTTCGCAAATCCCGATAAAAAGGCTTATTACGTTGTATGCGACGATTACGTAACCTTAACAGACGGTACCGGAATAGTTCATATTGCTCCCGCCTTCGGTGAAGACGACTCCAGAGTAGGAAGAAACTACGATCTTCCCTTTGTTCAGATGGTTGATGCCAAAGGTGAAATGACTCCCGAAACTCCCTGGGCAGGAATGTTCTGCAAGGATGCAGATAAGGAAGTCTTCAAGGCTCTTGCAGAAAAGGGACTTTTATTCAAGGCACTTCCCTTTGAGCATTCATATCCCTTCTGCTGGAGATGTGATACTCCTCTTATCTACTATGCAAGAGAATCCTGGTTCATTAAAATGACCGAGGTAAGAGATGACCTTATAAGAAACAACAATACAAATAACTGGATTCCCGAAAGCATCGGTAAGGGACGTTTCGGCGACTGGCTTAAAAACGTTCAGGACTGGGGAATCAGCCGTAACAGATACTGGGGAACTCCTCTTAATATCTGGCAATGCTCCTGCGGTCACCTTCATTCCATAGGCTCAATTGCAGAGCTTAAGGAAATGTCTGATAACTGCCCCGAGGATATTGAGCTTCACCGCCCGTATATTGATGCAGTAACCATCAAATGCCCCGAATGCGGAAAGCAGATGGAAAGAGTTCCCGAGGTTATTGACTGCTGGTTTGATTCCGGCGCAATGCCCTTTGCTCAGTGGCACTATCCCTTTGAAAACAAAGAAATCTTTGAAGATAACTTCCCCGCTAACTTCATCAGCGAAGCAGTTGACCAGACAAGAGGATGGTTCTATTCACTTCTTGCAATTTCAACTCTCATCTTCAACGAAGCGCCCTATAAAAACGTTATCGTTTTAGGTCACGTTCAGGATGAAAACGGTCAGAAGATGTCTAAATCCAAGGGCAATGCAGTAGACCCCTTTGATGCCCTGGCAGAGCACGGTGCAGATGCAATCCGCTGGTATTTCTATTCAAACAGCGCTCCCTGGCTTCCCAACCGTTTCCATGCAGGTGCGGTAACCGAGGGTCAGAGAAAGTTTATGGGAACCCTGTGGAACACCTATGCATTCTTCGTGCTTTATGCAAACATAGATGAATTCGATGCAACAAAATATACTCTTGATTATGATAAGCTCCCCGTTATGGATAAGTGGATTCTTTCAAGACTCAATACTCTTATCCGTACCGTAGACGAAAATCTTGAAAACTATAAGATTACAGAAACTGCAAGAGTGCTTCAGAGCTTTACCGACGATTTATCCAACTGGTACGTAAGAAGAAGCCGTGAGCGTTTCTGGGTTAAGGGAATGCCTCAGGATAAAATCAATGCATATATGACTTTATATACCTGCCTTGTTAACCTTTCAAAGGTTGCGGCACCCATGATTCCCTTTATGTGTGAAGATATATACAGAAATCTTGTATGCTCCATTGATAAGAATGCTCCCGAAAGCGTTCACCTCTGCGACTTCCCTGCTTACGACGAAAAATACATTGATGCAGACCTTGAAGCAAAAATGGCAAGCTTGCTTGAGGTTGTTGTTCTCGGACGTGCCGCAAGAAACAGCGCAAACATAAAGAACAGACAGCCTATAAGCACCATGTTTGTTAAGGCTGACTTTGAGCTTTCTGAATTCTATACGGATATCATTGCAGACGAGCTTAATCTCAAAGCAGTTAAGTTCACCTCGGATATCAAGGAATTCTCTTCCTTCAGCTTCAAGCCTCAGCTTAAAACCTTAGGCCCCAAATACGGCAAGCAGCTGGGAGAAATAAGAAATCTCCTCTCTGAAATTGACGGAAATGCGGCTATGGATGAGCTTAACGAAACAGGCACCTTAAAGCTTGCTCTTTCCTCCGGAGAAGCAATTTTAGAAAAAGAAGACCTTCTCATTGAAACTGCAAATAAGGAAGGCTATGAAACTGTTTCGGATAACGGAATCACCGTTGTGCTTGATACAAATCTTACTCCCGAGCTTATTGAAGAAGGCTTCGTAAGAGAAATCATAAGCAAAATCCAGACCATGCGTAAGGATTCCGGCTTTGAGGTTATGGATAAAATCACCGTTTACTCAAAGGGTAACGAAAAAATCCGTAAAATTCTTGAAGCAAACCTTGAGCTTATCAGAGAAGAGGTTCTTGCAGAAGAGATTAAATTCGATGATGAATCCTCTGCTTATAAAGAATGGAACCTTAACGGCGAAACCGTTATGCTTGCAGTTGAGAAAATATAAACCATAAAAACAGAAATATTAAAAAATCAAAAAATGAGCCGGAGAAATTTTCTTCAGCTCATTTTTCGCTTTATATAATATCTGTCCTTAATTCATTTAGGTATATATCATTTGCACGTCCGAGTGAGGGGTATGACATCCATTCCCAGTAATATTTTTCATTAAGGTCAACCTCTTTGCAGACTATTCCGAACTCTGCCGAGGCATCGGCAATTTTTTCTCCGTAGGGATTAAAAATTCCGCTCATCTGATATCCTGCGCTTGTTGCGGTAACAATGAATGCCCCTGCCTCACGGCATCTTTCGGCAATTCTGGTTTCGGAATATCCCGCAGTTGAATTAATTATAACCTCAACTCCCTGCTTCTGCATTGCTCTTATATGCTCGGGGAAGAAAATATCCCAGCAGATAGCAATACCAACCTTGCCGAAATCGGTATCAAAAACCTTTATTTCCTTTCCGGGAGCATATCCGCATTCATATTCACCCATAGTAAGGTGACACTTATGGCATTTTCCCGCAAGCTTTCCGTTACGGTCAATAAGAAATCCGGAATTATATATATAACCGTCCTCATTTTCAAGAAAGGATAAAGCTATATATGTGTTGTATTCCTTTGCCTTTTCGCAGATTACCTTTATGGGGCGTGAATCTGCCGGAAGAGCAATAAGATGCGGTTCTTCAAGAGTTTTTCTTGTATAGAAGGTTTCGGTAAGAGCTATAATATCCGGCTTATACTTTTTGCAGAGTCTGTCAATCTGCTTTACGGTTTCCTCAAGATTATATTCCTGAGGCTGTGAAGCAGGATAAAAAATATTAGGAATTGCAACCGAAGCAAGCTTAACCTTTCTGGGCTTGTGCTCTCCTGTGCATTCGCCCGTAACGGGTGAAATCTCTCCCTCATAAGCATCATAGCTGTTGAATCTTAATGTTATTCTTAGGGAATCAGCTCCGTCCGGGCAAAGAATCTCCTCGCCGCTTTTATTAAGATAGCCTTTAACAAGAGCTTCATCGCCCTTATACCATCCGAAGAGTACCCTTGCCAGAGGATTTTCCGTCTTCAATTCATAAAAAATGCGGTAGTTGAAGCCGGATTTTATATCCTTGGAAACTGAATCGAACTGGGCGGAGGAGTATTTCTCCCCCGCCGTTCTTACCTTCAGAATTCCGTCGGAAACTTCAAAATCCGGTTTTATAGAGTCTGTATATTCGCTTCTTGAAAAATATTTCCATTGGCTGAAATTCATTTTCGTCATCCTTATCTGTTTTATGAGCAATTATTCGTGAATGTTAACCTTTATTACCTCACCGTATTTAACAGTTTCCTCTCCCGTTGCAGTGGATTTTACAACAGTATAAGGCTTAAGGCAATAGTTACCGCCGTAAATAAAGCTCTGATCTATTATCTTTATTCCGAAGATTCCGGGCTTCATTCCTGTTTTTTCTTCTGCAGGAATCTTTATAACTTTTGTTCCCTCAAGGTCTGCCTCGGTTTTTGCAAGAAGCATACCGAATTCAACTACGGTAAAATCAAGATTATTATCATAAACCTTTCCGAATGCATATGCAGTAGTAACACTTTCATTAAATACTCCCGCAGGATGAGCAGAAGCATAAGGCTCGGTTTCATCCTTAACGAAGGATACGGATACAACTGTATTTTCAGTTACTCCTTTAAGCGTATAGTTACCCTTTGCATTTACGGTAATTTCTTTTCCGTTAACGGTTATTTTTTCGGTCAGATATCCGAAATCGGGTGTTACGATAAACTCAAAGTCGTCTGCGTATTCAAGTGTAGTGCTTGCAAATGAAACTGCACCGCCTTCTCCTGCTTCTGCATTTACAGTTACATCATCCTTGGCAGCGGTTGTGAAAGCATATACGCCCGTAACGCTGTTACCCATATTATCTTTCGCATCTGCAACCGCAAGTTTGTATTCCTTGCTTGCCTTAAGCACCTTTCCGGGAAGAATCTCCCAGATGCTGTTTTTCTTATCCTTTAAGGTTACCTTTGCGGCTTTAACTCCGTCAATGCTTATCTGCGAAGCTGAAAGCATGCTTACGTTGCCGGTGAAATCAACTTCGATTGCCTTGGGTGCAACTGAATTGCTGTTTACAATTTCTGCAGCAGGCTTTTCCAGGGTATAAACCTTGATATAGTCTATATCCGTGAAGTGTCCTGCATTCTGCAGACACAACCAGAGGCTTAAATTAAGCTTTCCGTTTTTATACCACGGATTGTTAGGCTGACCGTACTGTGTATCCGCTCCCTCAAGACCGTCTCTTAACAATTTTCCGTTCATATAAATGCTTCTGTAGCCTTTTTCAGCATGGTAAACAACTGTATATGTATTCCAGGTATTATAGGTATATGCGCCGATATTTCCCAGCTCGGATTCCGGTTTATATGTGCCGAACTTAATATTGGTACCCACAAGCATAAAGGAATGAGAAGTGTTTTTTGTTGTTACAAAGGAATTTCCGTTGAAGGAATTGCGCATTCTTATTTCATATGCAACATCGGGTTTTACAGCTTCGGTGTTTGAAATTTCGGGAATATTGATATAGCTGTATCCGGATGCATCTGCACCTGCTATGTTTTCAACCTTAATATAGTCAGTTCCGTCAGAATCAGAACCGTAGGAAACAGTATTTCTGGTACATAACTGTGTTGTTAATCCTTCAAGAGAAGCTTCGCTTCCCAGATCACTGAAATATAAAATACTTTCTGCTTTTGCTTCGGTCTTTTTGCCTGTATTGATTACAAGATTTCCGCTTGCAGTATTTCCGAAAATATCCTTTACACCCGATAAGGTAAGAACATATTCTTTATTTTCCGCAAGAGCTGTTGCAGGAATAAGAATGAAGGAATTTTCATCCTTTTTAAGAATGTCAAATTCCACATTTTCTGTAAGGGATATCTGACTCTTATCAAGCTCATTTACAGTACTGTTGAAATTAAGTGTGATTGCATCGGGCGATACGCTTTCCGGATTTTCAACCTCAAAGCTTAAGCTTTCTGAAGGCTCATATATCTTTATATAGTCGATATCAATACCAAAGCTATCATCTATTGAGGGTATATATGCAAGCATATAGGCACTTATTGAGCCATTTGTTGCATAATAGTTTTCATATGTTCCCTCGGGAGAGGTTGCCACATATTTTCCGTTCAGATATATATCACGGCTGTTTTTAACATTATCATAGATAACGGTTATTGTGTTATATTCTGATTCAATCGCCTCTTTGGTAATGCTTTCCTTTGCATTTCTGTCGAAACGGATTGAATTCTTATATCCGTAGCCGCCCATTGCAAATGCCTTGGAATTGCCGTGAGCCTGACAGTAAGCATCGCTCTGATATGATCCGATAAAGCCGTAATCCCCCAGCTTCATTCTGAGTCGCATTTCAACTGCAACCACCGGCTTACCTGCGGGAGTCACAACGGGAGTTTTAAAGGAATATGTGCCCTGATCTGTTGTACCGTCAATTCTTAAAACAGAATTTCCAAGCTCATCTGCAGTTAAATACTTTTTGGAGGTAGCCGCCTGAAGAACCTGTATGGTATCGTCGACTGTGTTGAAATCGTTATAATAAAATACATTATCGGGAGTAAAATCAACCGTTTCCATTGTTTTAAATGTAACGGCAGCCGGAGCTCTTCCGACGCTGTCTGTAACGTTGAAGCTTAAGGTATATTCGGTTCCGCCCTTAAGTGCCCTTTCGGGAACTATTTTATATGAACCGTTTTCAAGCTTTCCTACAGATGAGATTGCAGTACCGTCTGAAAGCACAAAGCCCTTTTCATCTGCACCAAATACAGCCTCTGCATCAAAGCTTACTTCAAGACTGTAGGGAC
>JAZQFU010000147.1:0-4006 GCA_045539675.1 Clostridia bacterium
GGTTGAGTGGGAATAGGAACTTGCACCAACCAGCCTTTCCATCTGGATATAGTCAGTATAGTATTCGGCGGAGGCGCTGTTGAATCCGAACATAAGTAGGCTAACAAATTTTGAGGTTGAATTGCTTTTATGCCTTGGTACTGCTGAGCTTATGGATGTATCCTCATATAATTTTAGTTTTTTCAGGTATTCATAAGGAACATAAGTTATTCCGTCTCTCAGGTAAGGCGCATTTTTCAGGGTGTGTTTTTCTCCTGCAATATCGACGGTTTTGCTCCCGATTTCACAAATTGTTGACCATGAGTATTTTGCGGGGATTTTTTGTCTCTTTTCCTGCTCTGAAGCGGATTTCCCGTCTTCAGACTGATGAAAGCCCACCGATACCACATTCATTTCCTTTGTCCATAAATCAACCTTGATTACGCCGTTATTATATTCTATTTTATCGTCCTCTACTTCCGAGTTATTCAGAAATTCCCTGAAGGGCAGATAGTATTCTCCGTTCTTTTCAACGGGAATCAT
Organism: Clostridia bacterium; assembly: GCA_045539675.1. Taxonomy (GTDB): domain Bacteria; phylum Bacillota; class Clostridia; order UMGS1840; family HGM11507; genus JAZQFU01. Next base: position 523 of record JAZQFU010000147.1, read on the forward strand.
ATCATTGTATCCATTGTTGCCCCAATTTGATATATAAATATAATCCTCATTCAGAAGTGAAGATACAAGCGGTGCTGCCTCATTTGCAAATACAATGCTTCCGCAGGTTATGGATAATATAATTACCATGCATAATATTGCTTTGAATAAACTGAAGCTTTTCTTGTTCATAATCATTTCGAACCTCCTTTTTAACTGTTTTTTGCTTTTTACCATATTACTTGAAAGTGCAGGGGAGGACTGGCAAACCATATATAGTATCATACTGCTGTATTGCTTTTTCTCTGCCATATCCATTTCCTTTATTACCTGCTCGTCGCAGGCGTATTCGCAGGCCTCTCCGATTAAATTAACCATAAAATATGTAATCGGATTAAACCAGTAAATTGAATTGACAATTACTGCAAAGAGCTTGAACCAACTGTCGTGATGCTTGTAGTGTACCATTTCGTGCCTGATTGCAAGGTTATAATCTTCTTCGTTCATTTCAATCTCGGGGATGGCAAGTGTGGGCTTAAAAAATCCAAACACAAGAGGAGAAGCCACCAACGGACTTTTAATAACTTCAACACCGTTTATGTTTTCGTGTATATCAAATCCGCAGATTTTCCTTTTAAAGCGGAAATAAGATATAAAGTATCTGCATATTGAAATTATAAAGCCTGAAAGCCAAAGGGCAAGCAGTATTTCCTGCATTGTTATTGGATTTGAACGTCTTACCATATTTGAAGCTTGTGGTAATACATTATGCGGCACCTCTTGCGGAGCTTTACGGGGAACTGCCTGCTCCGGAGCAACATCGGTATTAACTTCCGGCACCGTGGCTTCAAATTCAGTTACTTTTATCTGTTGATTTACTGGAACTTCAGGAAGTGATATATCTCCAATATTCATTGGAAGAATAAACACGAGCATTGCAATTAAGCTGATGTAATATAATGCTTTACCGCCAAGCAACGATAAAAGTTTGTTTTTAAATATCAACAACGCTGTGCAGATTATTGAGCCGGCAAGAGTTGATATTATTATTGACTCCAACATTATTCATCACCCTTTTCCTCAATAAACCTTTTTAATTCTTCAATATCTTCTCTGGTAAAATCCTCGTCACGGAAAAGTGCTGAAATAAGACTCTTTGCGCTCCCTCTGTGAATTGACCTTACGAATTCCTTTGTTTGCATTGCCTGATATTCCTGCTCTGAAATAATTGCTTCATATTCGTGAACATGGCTTCTCCCGATTTTTTCTGATTTCAGGCATCCCTTATCAATAAGTCTGCCTGCCAGGGTTGAAATTGTGGTAAGCTTTTTATCAGGCAGCCTTTCGGCAAGCTCACTCGTTGTTACTTTACCGTTCTTTTCCCAGATTATTCTCATTATTTCCAGTTCGGTTTCTGATATTTTCATAATAATATCCTCCTTCGCTTCTACAAGATGTTTTTATTATACAACGTGTAGAAACGAATGTCAACAGTTTTTTTAGCTTAAAATAAAAAAATGCTTACAGGAAGCAATTCTGAGCAATAAAAAAAGGCTCTGTAAAATACAGAACCTTCTATAATACTAAACTTAATAAGCCTTACCCCAATATACAAGTGCCTTTGCTTTCTTTCCGCAGCATACACACTTATCAGAGATTTCTTCCTGTTCAAAGGGCATACATCTTGAGGTTGCGGTTGTATCCTCTTTGATTTTTTCTTCGCAGGCACGGTCTCCGCACCACATTGCCTTTATGAAGCCGTTACCCTGTGAAGTAATTTCTTTGAATTCGTCGTAGGTTGTTGCGGTTTTGGTGGTGTTTTCTCTGTTTGCAAGAGCCTTGTTATAAAGATTTGACTGAATATCATCGAGAAGCCATGCAAGCTTTTCTTCAACCTCATCAAGAGAAACGGTAAGCTTTTCGCCTGTATCTCTTCTTACGAGAACGCAGACATTATTTTCAAGATCCTTGGGCCCAAGCTCAAGTCTTACGGGAATTCCCTTCATTTCATACTCAGCGAATTTCCAGCCGGGAGTCTTATCGGAAGCATCAAGCTTAACCTTGAACTTATCACTTAATTTTTCCTTAAGAGCTTCTGCCGCTTCAAGAACTCCGCCCTTATGCATAGCGATGGGAATAATCATAAGCTGGGTGGGAGCGATTTTCGGCGGGAGAACAAGACCGTTGTTATCTCCGTGAACCATTATGATTGCACCAATCATTCTGGTGGAAACACCCCATGAGGTCTGATGAACAAACTGACGTTTATTTTCCTTATCGGTATATTCAATTCCGAATGCCTTTGCAAAGCCGTCACCGAAGTTATGTGAGGTTCCTGACTGAAGAGCCTTTCCGTCGTGCATAAGGCTTTCTATGGTATATGTAGCAAGAGCACCGGCAAATTTTTCCTTGTCGGTCTTTCTGCCCTTTACTACGGGGATTGCAAGATAATTTTCAAAGAAATCTGCATACACGTTCAGCATTTTGATGGTTGTTTCCTGAGCCTCTTCCGCAGTTGCATGAGCGGTATGACCTTCCTGCCATAAGAATTCAGAGGAGCGGAGGAAGGGACGGGTTGTTTTTTCCCATCTTACAACCGAACACCACTGATTATAAAGCTTTGGCAAATCTCTGTATGAGCCTATAATATTTTTATAGTGATCGCAGAATAAGGTTTCAGAGGTGGGGCGCACGCAAAGTCTTTCCGCAAGCTTTTCCGAGCCGCCGTGAGTTACCCATGCAACCTCGGGAGCAAAGCCCTCAACGTGATCCTTTTCCTTCTGAAGAAGACTTTCGGGAATAAACATGGGCATATATACGTTTTCAACCCCTGTATCCTTAAACATTTTATCCATAACATTCTGAATGTTTTCCCAGATTGCGTAAGCGTAGGGGCGGATAACACAGCATCCCTTAACAGATGCATAAGCAATAAGATCAGCTTTTTTGACTATATCCGTATACCATTGAGTAAAGTCTACGTCCATAGAGGTTATTTCTTCAACAAATTTATTTTCTTTAGCCATAATGACCATCCTTTCTATCCATCTTTATATAATATAATAAAGTAACAATAATGTCAAGGATTTTAATTTTTTATATCCCGTTAACTGTTCTTTTTTCTATATTGTAAAGGTGAACATCCTTCAACAGCTTTAAAAGCAGCGCTGAAATAGGTGGGATTGGAATATCCCACAAGGTTTGAGATTTCTATTATTGAATATGAAGAGTATATAAGCAAATCCTTTGCTTTTTCAATCTTTAAATTTATAAGATATTTTTTAGGTGTCATATTATATATCTTTTTAAAAAGATTGGTGAAGTGGGTTGGTGTATAATTGCATAGATTAGCAAGAAAATCTATGCTTATCACTTCATCGGTATAGTTGCTTTCAATATAAGAGATTGCTTTTTTTAAAGCGTAATAATCCGTGACGGAATTACTCTCATTTATTGTAAGCTTCAGAACATTATCCAGGATATCGTAAAGCATTTTCTTGGTTGT
>JAZQFU010000148.1:0-10370 GCA_045539675.1 Clostridia bacterium
ACAACTGTATTATTCCACGGTTTCTCATATAACACAATCAATATAAAAAACCGGATACAGATTGCTCCGCATCCGGAAATTTAAAGCTTATTTCTCGTTTATATATCCTTCGAACCTTCTTAAGCCTTCTTTAATATTTTCAAGGCTTGTTGCATAAGACCATCTTACGTATCCGGGAGCCCCGAAGCCGGTTCCGGGAACAAGGGCAAGCTTAGCTTTTTCAAGAAGCTCATTGCACAGCTCTTCAACAGTATCAATCTTCTCGCCGTAATAGGTTTTTCCGAGAACCTTTTCTATATTCATCATGATATAGAAAGCACCGTCCGGGCAAGAGCAGGAAACATTATCTATTTTATTGATTGCTTCCACCATATAGTCTCTTCTTGCCTTGAATTCATTTTTCATCTTTATGATTTCATCTGCAGGGCCTCTTAATGCCGTTGCCGCCGCAATCTGAGCAATAGAGTTGGGATTTGAGGTTGCATGGCTCTGAAGGTTGCTCATTGCCTTCGCAATTTTTGCATTACTTGCGGTATAACCGATTCTCCAGCCGGTCATAGCATAGGTCTTTGAAACACCGTTAACGATGATGGTTCGTTCCTTTATTTCTTCACCTAAGGTTGCAATGCTTACGGGAGGCTCACCGTCATAAACGAGAGCTTCGTATATTTCATCCGAAACAACATATAAATCATTTTCACAGGCAAAATCCGCAATTTTCTGAAGCTCATCCTTAGTATAGAGCATTCCGGTGGGATTGCAGGGAGTATTTATTATAATTGCCTTGGTTTTCGAAGTGAGAGCTTTCTTAAGATCCTCAACCGTAAATTTGAATTTATTCTCCTCTCTGGTTTCAATAATAACGGTTTTTCCGTCTGCAATTTTAACCATTTCGGGATAGCTTACCCAGTAGGGTGCTCCCAGAATAACCTCATCACCGGGATTTAAGATTGCCATAAATGCATTTACAAGAGAATGCTTTGCTCCGTTTGAAATAACGATATTTTCCGGCTTATATGTAAGCTTATTATCTCTTTCAAACTTTTCACATATAGCCTTTTTAAGATCAACAGTTCCCGAAGCGGGGGTATATTTGGTGAAGCCGTCTTCAATAGCTTTTATTGCCGCATCCTTAATGAACTGAGGGGTATCAAAATCGGGTTCACCTGCTCCGAAGCCAACCACGTCTATTCCCTCTGCCTTCATACTCTTGAACTTGGTATCAATCTCAAGAGTCGGAGACGGAGTTATCGTCTGAATTTTTTCACTGATTTTCAATTTCATTTTTTTGCACATCCTAACCTAAACACTCTTTAAATACTCTTTCAAAATTGCCGTAAGATATTTTATCTACCTGTTCCCTTGAATATCCCCTTTCGGCAAGTCTTCCGAGCAGCTTATAATTATCCGAAGCCGACTGAATTTCCTCCGGAAGAACCTTTATCCCGTCGAAATCACTTCCGAGCCCCACAGAGTTTTCTCCGCCAAGCTCCATAAAACGGTCGATATGTCTTATCATATCATCAATAGTTGCTCTTCCCGATTCATCAAGAAACACCGGATAATAATTTATTCCTGCAACTCCGCCTTTTTCAACAAGCAGCTTAAAGGCCTCGTCGCTTAAATTCCTCTTATGAGGACATATTGAATACGAATTTGAATGACTGGCTATTACGGGTCGGTCTGTCAGACTCAAAACATCGTAAAAGCCCTGTATATTAAGGTGGGAAACATCAATTACTATATTAAGCTCGTTAAGTCTTTTTACTGCTTCTCTGCCAAGGGGTGTAAGTCCGCGGTCATCACAGACATCACTTCCGCAGCAAAGAGGTGTTTCCCCATTCCAGCTTAAGGTAAAGCATCTTATTCCCTTTTCATAATATCTGTTGATATTATCAATATCATTATAAATACTTCTGCCGCCTTCAATTCCCAAAACCGCTTTAAATCCCATATCAAATTCAAAATCATCAGCGTTTTTTATAATATCTATCTGTTCCCTTTCAAGTTCCAGAAGTGTGGAATCAATAAAACGGTTCATAAAGGAAACTGCCTCTTCCTTATCATATTCAGGCCTTGCCCAGAAAGCAAAAAGCTGAATATACTTATTATACTCAATTGTTTCCTTAAGGGAAAAATGAAGAATGTTTTCCCTGAAATTCCCTTTTGCACAGTCTTTATAAAGCTCCCACGCAGTATCGCAATGAGCATCAAATATATTATACATACTAAACCCCGAATGCATCTTTAATATGATTTACCGAATATCTTTTAAGTATACCTTTTTGCGGCATAACCTCTATGACATCGAATCTTACCTGAATATCATAAAGCCTTTTCTTTGAAATATAATGCTTTGCAGTATATATTATATGCTGTTTCTTATGGTAGTTTACTGCATCTGAGGGAAGACCCATTGCGGTTGAGGTTCTTGTTTTCACCTCGGCAAAAACAAGCTCATCTCCATCCATCGCAATTATATCAAGCTCTCCGCCTCTTACGGCATAGTTTCTTTCAAGAATGCGGTAGCCTCTTCTTTTAAGATATCTGCATGCCGCCTCTTCACCCTCGGCTCCGATTTTTTTATTATAGCCCTTCACATCAGCCACCCAATATTTTGGTTAAAAAGCTCATACGGTGAATTTTACAGGGGCCGTAGGAAAGGAGCGCTTCCCTGTGCGCCTTGGTTCCGTAGCCTTTATGAACCTCGAAGCCGTATTCGGGATATTCCTTTGCTATTTCCCTCATATAACGGTCACGGGTTTCCTTTGCTATTATGGATGCCGCGGCAATATTATATGAAAGGGCATCGCCCTTTACTATACATCTGCTGTTTTCAATTCCACGGTTACAGTTGCCGTCTATTATTGCAAGCTCAGGCGTAACCGAAAGTCCGTCAATAGCTGTTTTCATTGCAAGCATTGTTGCATTTAAAATGTTAATCTCGTCAATTGCTCTTTCATCAATCATAACGGTATTTACCGCAAGGGCATTTTCCAGAATAACATCGTAGAGCAGACCTCTTTTTTTCTCTGAAAGCTTTTTGGAATCGTTAATCTCGTCGATTATATTATCTTCACGCATGATAATTGCGCAGGCACAAACGGGACCGGCAAGAGGCCCTCTGCCTGCCTCATCCACTCCACAGATAAGCTTTGCTCCGGTTTCTTCTTTTATTTGAATATCAAAATCAATCAGCTTGGTACTCATCGGGACTCTCCAGACTTATTCTGCCGATTTTCAGATTTCTGAATTCATCAAGCAGCATATTTGCGGCACGTAAGAAATCTGTTTCTCCGCCCTTTATAACAAAGCCTCTTTTTTTGCCTATTTCCGAAAGAAGCTCATAGTGGAGAATATCTTCATCAAATTCCACGCCGTATCTTTCCACAAGATTTGATTTATAATTTTTCATAAGATAATCTAAAAGACTGCAGGCAAGCTCCTCGGTATTTAAAATTTCATCCTTGATTGAGCCTGCGAAAGCAAGCCTTTCCGCAACCTGCTGATCATCCAGCTTGGGCCACAGGATTCCCGGAGTATCCAGAAGCTCATAACCATCCTTTAATCTTACCCACTGCTTACCCTTTGTTACACCCGGCTTATTACCTGCTTTCGCACTTGCCGAGCGGGTAAGCTTGTTAATGAAGGAGGATTTTCCCACGTTGGGGATTCCTACCACCATGGTGCGGATATTGAAATTCATTCCCTTTTCCGCATTTCTTTTAATTTTATCTGCAAGAACAGAATTCATTGCTTCATAAATTTTATTTATTCCCTTATGGTCGCTTGAATTGGCGGTTATTACGGGAACCCCCTTTGCTTTATAGAAGCTTACCCATTTATCGGTTATTCTTTCATCTGCCATATCGGCTTTGTTAAGCACCACAAGACGGGGCTTTTTACCGATAAGGGAATCAACAAGGGGATTTTCCGAGGAAAGAGGCATTCTTGCATCAAGAAGCTCAATTACTATATCAACAAGCTTAAGGTTTTCACTTATAAGCCTGCGTGTTTTTGCCATATGACCGGGAAACCAGTTAATTATCATTTTACAATACCAAAATCCTTAAAGGGGAAAATGCGGAAGGATGCCTTTCCCACAATCTGATCGTTTCTTACTATACCAACCGAGGGATCACGGCTGTCTTTACTATGCTCTCTGTTATCTCCCATTACGAATACACAGTCATTGGGAACGGTGAGAGGATATGCCATATTTCCGCCGTAGGTTCTCACGGTTTCTGCAATATAGGGCTCATCATAGAGCTCTCCGTCTATATAAACTCCGTCTTCTCTTATATCAATTTCCTGACCGCCGGTTGCGATAACTCTTTTGATATAAAGGGTTCTTCCGAACATAAGCTTTGCTTTTACGGAACCGGTTTCAAGATAAGGCTCAAGAACAACGATATCTCCCTGCTCGGGAGTATACATAAATCTTACGGCAAAAAGTCTGTCTCCATGCTCAAGAGTGGGATACATGGACTTTCCGTCCACCTGCACCTGCACGAAAATAAACATATTGATTATTGCAACGGCAACAACCGCTACGCCGATAGAGATTACCCAATCCAAAACCTCACCCCAGAAGCTTTTCTTTTTCTTTCCTTTTTTCGGAGTGTTATTTTCAATTTCAACAGTATTTTCCGAAGCCTCCGCTCCGTTTGTTTCTACGTTTTCTTCGTTTAAGTTTTCTCTGTTTAATTCTTCACTCATAAAAATCACCTGATTTAATGTTTGGGCGACAGGTTACCCTGTCGCCCGTTAAATTAGATTCTTTCCTTAACTTTAGCCGCTTTACCGACTCTGTCTCTGAGATAATATAACTTAGCTCTTCTGACTTTACCTTTTCTGATTACTTCGATTTTTCCGATGTTAGGTGAGTTAACGGGGAAAGTTCTTTCAACGCCTACGCCGTAAGATACTCTTCTTACGGTAAAGGTTTCAGAGATACCGCCATTCTTTTTCTTAATGATGGTTCCTTCGAAAGCCTGAAGTCTTTCTCTTGTTCCTTCCTTAACCTTTACGGAAACTCTTACAGTATCACCTACGTTAAGCTGAGGTAAATCTGTTCTTATCATATCAGCTGTTACAGACTTAATGATATCCATTGTATTGTCCTCCCTTCCTGGTACGGATGCTCATAAACAGTCGAAATGCCAGCGGAACATCCTATAATATTATGATTTTACCATAATTGTCAATTAATTTCAAGTCTTTTTTTTACACTTTCAAGAAGCTTTGCATCTTCCTTTGAAAGCTCCCTTCCTTCAAGCAGATCCTTCCGCTTCAAAAGGGTTGCCTCAAGAGACTTTTCTCGTCTCCAGAGACGGATATTTTTATGATGCCCGCTCAAAAGAACATCGGGAACTCTTCTTCCTAAGATTTCCTCGGGGCGGGTATATTGCGGATACTCCAGCAGACCGTCTTCAAAGGATTCCTCCTCTGCCGATTCGCCGTTGCCTAAAACTCCGGGAACAAGCCTTAATATACTGTCGCATATAGGCATTACCGCAAGTTCTCCGCCTGTCAGCACGAAATCGCCCAAAGAGATTTCCTCGGGGGCTATTTCATCAATAACCCTCTGGTCTATTCCTTCATAATGACCGCAGATAAATATCAGCTGCTCTTCCTTTGCCAGCTCCTTCGCCATTTCCTGGTTAAAGGTTTTTCCGTGAGGAGTCATATAAAGAACCCTCGGTCTGGTTTTCGGAATGCTTAAATACGCATCGTATAAGGGCTGAACCTGCATTACCATTCCGCTTCCGCCTCCGTATGGAGCATCATCCACCCGGTTATGCTTATCTTTGGTATAATCCCTTATGTTTACGAGATTCAGCTCGAAAATACCCTTTTCAAGAGCTCTTCCGGTAACCGAATCACCGAGCACGCATTTTATCATATCGGGGAACAGAGTAAGAATATCTATTCTCATATAAGTCCCTCTAATAAATGAATTCTTATTTCACCGTTTTCGATATCAATGGTTTTAACAACCTCTGAAATCGCAGGAATAAGAACCGGCTTTGAGCCTTCCTTTGATACCTCGTAAACGTCGTTACTTCCGGTTTTGAAAACATTGGTGACCTTACCCAGAATTTCACCCTCCTCGGTTATTACCTCAAGGCCCAAAATATCCTTGATATAGTATTCACCGTCAGTTAATTCGGGTAAATCCTCTTCGTTTATGAAAACCCCGGTATTTCTTAGCATTTCTGCTTTTTCAATTGAATCTATACCTTCAAGAGATACAATGGGAGTAGCCTTTACGAACTTGACTCCTTTTACGTTATATTCCTTTTCTCCGACTATCAGATACTCAAACTCCGTAAAAACCGAAGAATCATCCACAAAGGGATTGATTTTAACGTCACCGCGTACTCCGTGGGTATTTACTATTTTTCCGATTTCAATTCTGCTCATATCGTTTACTCAACATCAACAATTACTTTTTTGTTTTCCTTAGACGCTGCGGCCTTCATGATAAGTCTTATAGCCTGGGCATTTCTTCCCTGCTTACCGATAACCTTACCCATATCCTCATCAGCAACGCTGAGCTTGAAGATAACGCTCTGACCGTTGTCGTTTTCGGTTACGTTTACTTTATCGGGATTATCTACCAGAGAGCGCGCAAGGAATAACAGTAAATCCTTTAACATAAAGTGCCTCCGATCAGATTATTTCGCTTTTCTTGAGCAAAGCTCTGACTGTATCAGTAGGCTGAGCACCGTTTTTAATCCATTTCTGAACCTTTTCTGCATCAACCTTGAATTCGGAAGGGTTCTTGAGAGGATTGTATGTTCCTACTTCCTCGATGAATCTTCCGTCTCTGGGATATCTTGAATCCGCTACAACTACTCTGTAGAAAGGACTCTTCTTCGCACCCATTCTTCTGAGTCTGATTTTAACTGCCATCTATTTTCACCTCCGTTACCGAAATTAAGTACGGGCTTTCGCTCCGTTATATATTGAGAGTCTGCATTTGCATTCTCGTCAAATCAATTTATCTTCTTCCGAAAAGCTTGAGTTTTTTCGGCATTCTTCCGCCCTTAAACTGCTTCATCATTTTTTTCATTGCTTCAAACTGCTTAAGGAGATTGTTTACCATTGAAATATCAGTTCCGCTTCCCGCCGCAATTCTTTTCTTACGGCTGAAGTTTATAATATCGGGCTTCTGCCTTTCTTTGGGAGTCATGGAAAGAATTACCGCTTTTACCCTGTCGAACTGTTTTTCATCTATCTTAACATTCTTTAACGCCTTGGAATCAACGCCCGGAAGCATTGAGAGCATATTTTCTATGGGTCCCATATTTCTTATCTGGTCAAGCTGCTCAAGATAATCCTCAAGGGTAAAGGATTCTTCAAGAATTTTCTTCTCAAGCTCCTCAGCCTTTTTCATATCTATTGCCTGCTCAGCCTTTTCGATAAGGGAAAGCACATCTCCCATGCCAAGAATTCTTGAAGCCATACGGTCGGGATGGAATGGCTCCAGCTCATTAAGCTTTTCACCTGTTCCGATAAATTTTATGGGTTTGCCCGTAACAGCCTTTACAGAAAGCACGCTTCCGCCTCTTGCATCACCGTCAAGCTTGGTGACTATGATACCCGTAATATCAAGGGTTTCATCAAATGCGGTTGCGGAATTCAATGCATCCTGACCCGTCATTGCATCAAGCACAAGGAGAATTTCTTTTGGGTTCATATTTTCCTTTATGCTTTTGAGCTCGTCCATAAGCTCGGTATCAACATGGAGTCTTCCGGCTGTATCAAGGATAAGCACATCGCACATCTGCTTCTTTGCTTCGTTAAGAGCATGAGAGGCAATACTTACAGGGTCTTTCGAGGCTTCTTCATAATAAACGGGAACCTCAAAGGATTTGCCTACGGTTATAAGCTGCTTTACTGCCGCAGGACGGTAAACGTCGCAAGCCGCAAGCATAGGTCTTTTACCCTGTTTTTTAAGGTAACCTGCCAGCTTTGCGGAAGTGGTAGTCTTACCGGTACCCTGAAGGCCCACAAACATAATAACCGTGGGGGGAGCATCGGAAAAGCTTAATTTTTCATTGGTTCCGCCCATAAGAGCGCAAAGCTCTTCATTAACAATTTTTATAACCTGCTGACCGGGAGTAAGGCTTTCAAGCACTTCATTACCTACCGCCTTTTCGCTGACGGTTTTAACGAAATCCTTGGCAACCTTGAAACTGACATCGGCTTCAAGGAGAGCCATTCTTATTTCTCTCATTGCAACCTTAACATCAGCCTCGGTAAGCTTACCCTTACGTTTTAAGTTTTTAAAAATATCGGATAACCTGTCTTTAAGGCTTTCCATTGCCATTTATATCAACTCAATTCCAATTAACTCTTCTGCAAGGCTCTTAAGCTCCTCGCTTCTCAGTTCTTTATTAAGTCTGAGAATCTTTTTTGCGGCGGTTTCTATTTTCTTTTTCGCCCGCTCACTTTTTTTATAAAGCCCGAGACGGCTTTCATACATCAGAATATTTTCCTCGCCGTTTTTTATGCTGTTTCTTACCGCCTGACGGGAAACCGAAAGAATTTCTCCGATTTCCGCAAGGGAAAGATCCTGATTGTAGTAATAATCCATTGCTTCATACTGTCTTTCGGAAATAAGCCCTCCGTAAAGATCCAAAAGCACGCAGAAATCAAGGTTTTTTGACATTTTAGCCTCCACGCTGTAAACCTTTTTAGCTTTACACCTGAACCATTATAACCCACGGGGAGTATTTTGTCAACTCTTTTTTATATTTTTATTGAATTTTATCATTTTTTATGATAGAATCATTATCATCAGAGATTTTTTGTATATTATGCAAAGCAAAGGAGGCATATTATGGATAAATTCGATATTCATCCTTCGGTTTTTATTCAGGATAATACGGTTATCCGGGGAACCGTTGCCATCGGTCAGCGTTCCTCGGTTCAGTACAATGCAATTATCCGCGGGGATCTTGCCAAGGTCATCATCGGTGAATACGTAAATATTCAGGACGGAGCAATAATTCACGTTGATGAAGGCTGCCCCGTTATCATAGAGGATTATACCACAATCGGTCACGGTGCCATAATTCACGGCTGCACAATCGGTTCAAACTGTATGATTGGTATGGGCGCAGTTATTTTAAACGGAGCCAAAATCGGTTCAAACTGTATTATAAGTGCGGGTGCGGTTGTTGGCGGGCGCACTAAAATCCCCGATAATTCCCTTTACGTGGGCAACCCCGGTAAAATCATAAGAAACGTTTCTGCCCTTGAAAGCAGAGACATAAAAAAAGCGGCGGAAAGAGCCGCAGATCAGGTGGGTAGATTATGAGTCTGGCGGATTATACTTTTATTGAAAACTGCAAGGATATTCTTGAAAACGGAGTATGGGATACGGATTACCCCGTAAGACCCCACTGGGAGGACGGCACTCCTGCCCATACGGTAAAAAAATTCTGCCTGGTTAACAGATACGATTTGTCGAAGGAATTCCCTATAATTACCTTGAGAAAAATCAATCTTACTGCGGCAATAGATGAAATTTTATGGATATGGCAGAAAAAATCAAATAACATACACGACCTTAACAGTCATATATGGGATTCCTGGGCGGATGAATCGGGAAGCATCGGAAAGGCTTACGGATATCAGCTGGGGGTAAAGCATAAATACAGGGAAGGCGAATTTGATCAGGTAGACAGAATTCTTTTTGATTTAAAGAATAATCCTACAAGCAGAAGAATTATGTCTAACATATATAACCATGCAGACCTTCACGAAATGGGGCTTTATCCCTGCGCTTACAGTATGACCTATAACGTGAGCGGAAACAAGCTTAACGGAATACTCAATCAGCGTTCTCAGGATATGCTTACTGCAAACAACTGGAACGTTTGTCAGTATGCGGTTCTTCTTCATATGTTTGCTCAGGTTTCAGGACTTGAAGCCGGAGAGCTTGTGCACGTTGTGGCAGATGCTCATATTTACGACAGGCATATTCCCCTTGTTGAAGAGGTAATAAAAAAGAACCCTCTCCCCGCCCCCGAATTTAAAATTGATAAATCGGTAAAGAGCTTCTATGATTTCACGGTAGACAGCTTCTCCCTTGAAAACTATGAATTTCACAAGCTTGGAACAAAGGTTCCCGTTGCTATATAGAGGTGACTAACTATTAAAAGTCAAGAGTTTTTTGAAAAGTTTTTCGAAAATTTTTAAGTAGCAAAAAATGGCATAGCAAACAAGCCCTGTATTGCAAGGACTAAAAAAATAGTTGGAATAATAGCTACCTTACGAAATCGGAATCATATGCAATGTTTTTAGTTTGAAGTGTGTAAATAACACGCAGCAGTTTCTTAACAACGTGAGATAAG
>JAZQFU010000149.1:0-4001 GCA_045539675.1 Clostridia bacterium
CTGCCAACGGGCATAGGGATTCCCGACAAACTTATTCAGATAATTATTATAGGTTGCAAAGTTTGTTTCAAAAACACCTGAGGATTCGTCTCCGAATGCCGCTCCGTACTGATTTCCGAGGAAATACATATTATATTTCCAATGATTTTTCATATATGCCTTTGCTCCCAGATTAACTATCCCCATTTTATAAAGAGTATACTGAAGTGAGGAGGCAGGAACAGTTCCCCAACGGGCATATCCCGTGCCGTTTGCCCATCCTCCGTCTTCCCAGCCCCAGACGGGAGCAATACTTATCCATATGGGAAGATATTTTTCAAGAAATTCCTTTGCAAAAGGAACGTCTCCCAGAGTTGCAACAGATGCCTCAAGAAGCTGAGAAGTAGCAGAAAAACCGTGAGACTTAAAGGGATTATCGGGAACCTCATAGGGAACATCACTTGTCAAGCCGTCGGAGGGGCGCTCCTGAATTCTCATTCTCTTATCGATGGATTCCGCAACTGCCGTTCTCTGCGCGGGAGTGAAGCAGTCATATACATAGTCAAAGCCAACTGCAAGACCTACAAGTATATCACGAAAGCTGAGGTCATTCCTTGAATACCGTGACGGGCCGTTCAAATCCCATGCCGCCACCTTGCATATAAGCCCTGCCACCCAGTTTCCAACCTCTTTATCTCCGTCTATCATATAGAGGATACCGCCGTTTATACACTTATTATAAATAGCAAGGGAAAAGTTACGGTAATCGGAATCCTTAACATCATAGGGTTCTTCAGGATACGGGCTTGCCATATATTTTGCTACGGTTGCCTTAAGATTTTCATAGTAAGCCTTTCCCGTAGTATTCTTTATTGCTCTGAATTCCCCAAGTCCATCTCTTGTTATAACCAGACGGGGATGACTTTCGGGAATCATTTCAACAACGTTTCCCATTTCGGGAAGAACAAATTCGTATGCATCGGGAACAAGCAGAAACCGTGATGCGGGAGACCATTCAGAGATACCCTCGCCGCAATGATATCTTACCGACCACCAATAGGTTCCCGGTTCAAAGGTATGGGGGAAATTATAATAATTGGCGGTAAGGCCTCTTTTTTCGTATTTAATATCGGTGAGAGCTTCATCCGCACAGACAATTAAATCATATGCAGTTGCGCGGGGAACTCTCGGCCAGGTAAAATCAGGTGAATTCTGCTGTGAAATATAATCTGCCGGCGGTTTCCATGGCCATTCATCTAAAAAAGTAGGTCTTCTGTCTGCCCATGTAGCTTCGGAAAAAGCAAGATTGGGAACAAGGGAAAGTATTAATGAAGCCGCAAGCATAAGCAATGTAATTTTCTTTTTCATTTAAGCTCCTCCTTTCAGTCGTTTATAATAACCGTTCTTTCTTCTCCGTTCCAGTCAACCTTCTTACCGAGTGACTGCGCAATAAACCTTACGGGAACGTAGAAGGAATCCTCTATTATCTGAGGCATAACGTCAAGAAGCTTTTCTTCACCGTTAACGGTTGCCGCATTGCTTCCGTCGGTTATTTTAATTTCAAAGCTTTCGTTTTTTCCCGTTGCACTTCTCTCTTCGGGATTATAGCTTATTTCAAGCCCCAGCATTTCAAAGGCTCTTCTGAAGGGAAGAAGCACTCTTGAATCCCTTATAACCGGCTTATAGTCGAAGAACTTCCAGCTTCCGTTATAGCAGATATTTATATCGGTTCCGTTAGCTTTAAATACCGGAGTATCAATATATTTCGGCTCGATGGGGCGTACATCTGCGTCAAGCTCCCCAACTCTTCCCTCTTCGACGATTATATAGTCAATCACAACCTCCGGACGGCCTGCATGACTCTGAATGAGTAAATAATCAATTCCCTCTCCTTCGTAACCGGACAAGGGCTTCAGGTCTTCCAGAATATTACTTGCACACCTTGCATCAAAGCGGTTCTCTGAGGGGTACCAGCAGAATCTTAAGGATGTCCACGTATTGAGATATGCCTTTGCCTCCGTAAAAATCTGCTTTATATTACCGTCGGTAACACTTGCCTGCCCGGTTGCACTCACATCTATTTTAGCAAGAGCATTATTTCCTTTTCCTATTTCAAAGGAAAGGTTACCCATAGTTTTCTGAAAACGGAACCGAACCTCCACCGAAACCACATCGGTTAAATTTTCAAAGCTCTTATGAAGAGAAACTCCCGATTCAGCAACTGCATCGGTAAGAATAAGTGCGCTTGTTTCCACCGCACCGTCCAAAACCTTTCCGACCTCAGCAGTTCCACCGGTAAGCTTAATTCCGTAAGCATCAAAGGTCATTGCCTTATCATCAAAGCTCTCCGAAAAAATCACTTCCGAAGCACCTGCAGAAAAACAAAGCAAAATAAATAAAGTCAGAATTATTAAGACAGTTTTTTTCATAAGCCTTCTCCTTTCATCGGTAAATTTCGGGAACACGTTCATATTTAAACACGTTTTTTCTTGTTGAATAAGAATTTGCTGAAAGCCATTTTACGTAAAATTCCTTATTAAGGTCAACCTTTGCGACCGCATAGCCTCTCTCATCGCCCTTATCAAGAGTGGAGCCGCCCGGCGAAAAGATTCTGGATTCACTTAACTGATGCATTCCCGAGCAGACGATATAAGCGCCTGTTTCCTTCGCTCTTTCGGAATTTCTCTGAACCTCAAAGCCTGCCGAGGGGTTTATGATAACATCAACATTTTCAAGGTGATACAGCCTTGTGAATTCCGGGAAGAAAAGATCCCAGCAGATTGCGAAGCCCACTCTTCCGAAATCGCAGTCATAAACAACCGGCCCCTTTCCCGGTTCAATCCCTGAAAGTATTTCACCCATGGTAAAATGAGTTTTATCATAGGTTGTTGCAATTTCACCGTTACGGTCGATGAGAACTGCTTTATTGCTTATATTACCGTTTTCGTTATAAACATAATTGGAAAAGGCAATGTATGTATTGTATTTCTTTGCTTTTTCCCTTATTCTTTTAATTATATCGCCGTCAAGACTAAGGGCTACCTTTTCTATCGGAAGATTGGTATCTCTTGAATAAAAAAGCTCGGTAAGAACAATTAAATCCGGCTTTTCCGAAGAAACACGGTCTATTCTTTCAAGGGCATCATCAAGGTTTTTTTCGGGAGTTCTTTCGTTATTGGCGTATTTTATTGCAATTGCGGCAAGCACAGCTTCTCTTTTGCACTTAGAATGAAGAGGGATAAAGAAAGCCTCTGAAACCTCTGCCTTTCCCTTAGCCTGCGAGCCTGCCCAGAACTGAACCTTCCCGCTTACCGTTCCGGGAACGGTTGTTATTTCAATACCGTCTTCCAGATGAAGCTTTGCAAGTTCATTACCGTCTTTATCCAGAAAAGCAACAAAAGTCTGAAAACATACGTTTTCATCACATTTAACATCTGCTTCATTAAGGCAGGTTACGATGAAGAAAAGAAAGCAGCGGATGCCAAATGCCTTGATCTTTTGGTGAATCGCGGCGGTGCTATGCCCGACATGGACATCACCTTCCATAAGCTTGTGCAGCAAGGCGTGCAGGTGCGTCTATGAACGATGAACGAAACGCCGTCATCCAAAACATCGCCCGTGCAGCACAAGCGGAGGACTTCTATGCCAAAGTGGAACTGCACGACCCGGTGCTTACCCCCGATCAGTGCCGTGGCATTGCTCATGGTTATTTGGAAAATCTGTCAAAGGGTTCCTATCGGGCGAACAATCTTCTTGCCCGAGGGATCGCAAACTTCGGCAGCTGGTTTTTCCACCGTAAGCTGGAAATTGTGGAACATGTGAACGTCCCCAAACTTCCCTGCGGCGCCATGATCACCAGCAACCACTTCGGCCCGTTGGAAAACCTCATCATCCGTCGCTATGTGCGAAAGCTTCAGGGCAGAAAGCGTCTGTTCATCATCAGCCAGATCACCAATTTTGCCATGACGGGCGCGGTGGGTTTTCTCATGAACTAAAGTCGGAGGCCAAGCGGGCTTAGGAAG
>JAZQFU010000150.1:0-11678 GCA_045539675.1 Clostridia bacterium
AAGACGGAATGGCAGACTATATTGAATTCCCCGATACAATTCCTTCAATCAATCAGCTTGAAGAAAAATACGGAATGTTCATTGAGCAGATGTATTTATCCTTCGACAGACGTTCCTCTTACTTCGAATTTACCGAAGCAGAAAAGGAAGCTCAGGATTATATGAAGGATGAAAGTCACGTAAGACCCATGGATCCCATCCTTGCTTTCAATGCAGAGGAAAAGGAAGCGAATACCGAAATTGCGGCAGCTCTTATATCGGCAGGTAAGGAGTTTGCAACTCAGTATGTTCTCGGCGGAAAAAATACCGATGCAGACTGGAACGCATGGAAGGGAAAAGCGAAAACTCTCGGCGCTGATAAGCTCATTGCAAATTATACGGCGGCGCAGAAAAGATTTGATGCTGAATAATTTATAACTGAATAACAGTAACGGGAGCTGAAAAAACGAAAATTTTTTCAGCTCTCTTTTTATGTTGGTGTGAAGCCGGAAACACCGGAATTTTACTGCTTGGGGCGGGTTCGGAAAGCTTGACTGATTTATATTGAATTATTCACCGATTTATGGTAGAATAGATTTAACATAGTTAAATCTATTCAGCTAAATTCGCCTGACGGCGAGCTAAATGTGCTAAAGCACGCTAAATTACTTCGTAGCTAAATTGACCTTTGGTCAGCTAAAAGGCGAATTTAATTTAGCTGTTTCGTAAGAAACAATTTAGCTATCGAACAGAGTGAGATAATTAAGCTTTGAACTTTAGTTCAAAATTTAGCTAAAATATTGTCATCTAATTTGTACACTAATTCTATAATGAGTTTAATCGTTTCACGATTAAACTCAGCGATATAAATTCCTGAGGTCATTTGCGATATATCCTTGCGGATGCGATATACCTAAAGGTGCGATATGTCCCTTCGGGACGAGATAAGGAATTTGTATCATATCGCAACGGAGCGAAGCGGAGTTATATCGCATTTGAGAGAAACGAAAATATGTCGCACGAACGAAGTGAGTATATCGCAGAAGGAAGAGTAAATGAGGTAGCAGTTTTGGACGAACATCTGACGAATTGAAACCTGAAGGGAAAGGTTTTGCAATTAAATATTCAAATGATGATAATTGCTATTATACGGAGAAGATTAGAGATAATTTTTATTACTGCGAGGCACATTTTTAACTGGCATCTGAATTGTGCACTAATTCTAAAATAAAGTAGTAAAATTAAATTGAAATTTCTAAAGGGATAAATTCCCACGGGAAAGAGAGATGCAATATATGGAATTTGAAAGTTCAAAGCAAACTGCACAGCGATTGGGTGTTACCGTTCGTGCTATACAAAAATGGGCAAAGCAAGGCAGAATTAAGGATGCATATTTTGACCGTTTCTGGCATATACCGAAAAACTTTACCGAGCCCCTTAAAGCAAGCGAGGTTGAGCAGGCAATTAAGCGGTTTAATCTTCCGCTTTTGCGCTGTTCCTTTGAGCCGGGCAAGGCAAAGGAATTTGTTGATGGAATTTCCGACCCTGATGATCGCAATATTGCGCTTTCGGAATATTACTATTATACAGGATATGCTGAAAAATCGGCTCAGATTGCAGAGCAATATATTGATAGTGAGGATGAAGCTCTGCGCTATTCCGCAAATGTGATGTGCACCTTTTCAAACATATTCAGAGGGCATATAAACCTTGCAACCTTCTACTCCGACCTCGTTACAAAAGACCTTGAAAAAGGACTTGCAAATAAAAATTCACCTAAAGAGATTTACGCAATCGGCATACTTACAGCATATATAGGTAAATATCTTCTGGAGGTTCCCGTTCCCGAAACACCGTCCCTTGAGGAATATCTGCATTTTCTGCCGCAGGGCATAAGAATTTACGGCTGCTACATACTGGCTTATAAAGCCTATGTTGAAAAGAATTATGAGAAAGCAATAGGCATTTGTGATACAGCCCTTGCTGTAGCAAACAGCTTTTATCCCATAGCATCTGTTTATATTTTGCTTGTTGCCGCAGCAAGCTGTATGGCTGTTAAGAAAACGGAGCTTGCCAAAAGGTATTTTATGATAGCATGGGATACTGCAAGGCAGGACGGATTAATTAAGCTGTTCGGAATACATCACGGTATTTTGCACGGTCTGACGGAGCAATGCCTGAAAAGGGAATATCCCGGTGATTACAAGAAAATTGTACGTATCATCAAGGAGTTTAATGATGGATGGTACAGACTGCATCAGTCCAATGAAAACAGTTTCGCGCACACATTGGAGCCGACAGAAATCACAATTGCCCTTTTATATAACCGTAACTGGGGCGCAAAGGAAATTGCCGCACATCTTAATATATCCGAAAGCCGTGTAAGGAATTATATCCGTGACATATATGATAAGCTGAATATAAGTAATAAAAATGAGCTTCAGGATTATCTGGAAAGATAGCTTAACCCTGTTCGTCGACGAACAGGGTTTTATTATGCTTAAAAGCCGTATAAATAGCAGAAATTTCTACGGTTTAAGATTATATATCAGATAAAGCCTTATCCGATATCCGTTTAAAATTGTAGATTTTATCCCCCGAAACTGACCTTATTTTTTTAAAGTTTTTCTGTTATAATGTATTCAACAAGAGAAAAGTGAAAAGAGGTGTTGCAATGAAGAACAGCATTATCAAAACCTATCATATTGACGGTGATGTTTTGAAGATAACCTTTGAATATGATGAGCTGTCGAAGAGGTATCTGGGGAAATATCCCGATTTTATAGATAATCCCAGATATACCCCCGGCGGCAGGAAATGGGTAGATGCAATAACCGAGGATTGTCCTTATGCTGACGGAGAGGATAAAATGTGCGGTACCTGCAGCTATATGATAAAGCAAGATAAAAAAGACATTGTCGGTGTTTGCGGTAATGATAAGCTGAAAATAGATGCCGAAGAGATAATCTGAGTGCATTATATAGAAACTGTATGGAATATAATAATGAGAAATATACTCTGAAAGGAACGATTTTATGAAAACAAGAAGGATACTGGCAACAATTCTGGCATTTGCAATGCTTATAACATTGCTTCCTGCGACTTTAGCGGTTTCTGCCGAAACAGATTCCGTTAAGTTTACGAAGGAGCTTTTACCGGCAACATCCAATCAGCCGGCGAGGATTAAGCTTGAAGCATTTGTTGAAGGAACGGTAAGCACCTCCAGCGGAGGAAAACCTACCGACATTATAATGATTCTTGACCAGTCAGGTTCAATGGATGACAGTATTACCGTATCGGACGGTCAGTCAAGCTCAAAGCTCGCTGTTATGAAAAATGCGGTTCAGACTTTTGCTGAGGAAGTAGCAGACCTTAATACTGCAGGAGATAACAGATACCGCATAGCGATAGCAGGCTTTGCATCAGCAGATTCGAATACTGAAATACTTACAGTAGGAAAATCAAAAGCACAGATTGAGAATAACCCTGAATACAGCTATGTTGAGGTAAGTGCCAATTCCCTTGATGAAAGTGAAAATTATTATATAGCTTCAGGAAGCGGTTATACCGAGATTTATTACTATGACGGTATATTTATCAACGGCTGGTACTATGGAGAATGGTATGAAAGAACGGAAGTAAATGTTTCAAATACAACTGTTTACAGCCGTACTGTAGTCGGATACCCCGACTACAGAGATGCATTCATAAATTGTACGCAAAGTGCCGTAGGGTCGAACGGTGCCATAACAAATGCGGTAAACAACCTTGACGGAAACGGCGCAACCCGTGCAGATCTTGGTTTTGAAATGGCAGAAAGAATAATTGAGGAGCAGCCCGACGGTACTTATGAGGACAGAGCTTTAATCATTGTTTTTATTACGGACGGAGTTCCCACAACAAGCAGTGAGTTTAATGCAACAGTTGCAAATGCAGCCGTAGGATATGCAAAAACAATGAAGGATAACGGCGCACACGTTTATTCTCTTTATATCGGTACACCTACAGGCAATGCGGAAAGCTTTATGAAGGCTGTATCAAGTAACTACCCAGGTGCAACAGCATATACTTCGCTGGGCGATGCGTCGGCAGAATCTTATTATGCGGCAGCAGGTAACTCGGCACAGATTACTGCACTTCTCGAAGAAATCAAATACACAATTGCAACAGATACAAAACTTACCGAGCAGTCAATTGTTACTGATGAAATCAGTGAATATTTCCGACTTCCTGCTACGGATGGAGTAAACTATGACCCTGCTCAGATAACGGTATATACCGTTGATAAAACGGCTACGGGCTGGGCAGATGAAGAAAAGGCATTTTCTGCGGCAACGGTAGAACTCAGCAGTGACGGAAAGACCGTTTCAGTAAAGGGCTTCAATTTCCCGTATCATTGCGTAACAGAGGCTGAAAAGGTTCCCGGCAGCAACGATTACGGCAGAAAGCTTGTTATATACATTCCGATTATTGAGGATGAATCAAACGATAACTTCGGCGGATATCTTTCCACAAATGACGGAGCAGGTATCTTTGTTGCTGAAGGCGATAATGCTCCTCTGATAACTGCAGAGGGTGCACATTCCGAGCTTGAAATAGAATATAATATGGTAGCAACCGAAAAGTGGTATCATCTTGACGGCGTAAACGTGAGAACAAAGGAATTCAGCTTTGAAGATGAAACCGCAATGGGAGAAATCCTTGATAAGATGCTTCCCGATATTCCCAACGGCAGAAACAACAGCGGTGTGAATATGGAATATAAGCTCTGGGATACAAAGGAAACACCCAACGAAAAAAGTGATGACGAGCTTATCGCAACCCTTACGGTAGCGGCAGGTGAGGAAGTTGATGTTACAGATATTACAAAATGGACAATAGAAAGCGGCAAGGAAAGTGTTATCCTTGATGCGGATGGCATTGACGTAAAAATATATGCACTCAACTGTACTCTTGAAAGCGTTAATCCCGATGAAGATATTTCAAAAGATGTTTTTACACTTCTCAGTATCGGGGCAATAGCTCCCGATGTTCACATCATCGGCGGTGAAATTGATGAAGGCGGTAAGGTTTCGGCAGACGGTACAGAGCAAGGCTACACTTACGTTGAACACGTTGCAGAAGGAAACGATTCCCAAACTATGGTATTCTCCGTAAACAGCGGTTACGAGTTCAGGAAAATCAGAATTGATACAAATAACCATGAAGGAAGTATGACAAGTGATGTTATTTACGATATCGAAAACGGTATCGGGGATGACAGCATTTTCACAGGCGGAAATTATGAATATCAGGCAAGGAATGTAACGCACGGTCTGGCAGTTGTTGTTGAAACAAGACCCATTACCTATAGCCTTGAAACAAGCTATGATGAAGGCTCTCAGATAACAGCAAGCCGTAGCTATACACACCATGACACGGAAAAGCTGACTGTAAACTTCGGCGTATATTCAGGTTATGAAATTGATAAAGTAATTGTTAACGGAACGGCTTATTCCTCAGCAGAAGAAATGGAAGCGGCAGGTATAACTCTTTCAAGAAAAGAGACTTCCTATGCCGCAGACGGAAGCACACATACCGCAGGTATCTACGGCTCTGTTGAGCTTCCCAGAACAGGTGATAACGAAGTTTCCGTTACATCAAAGAAGCGTTACTATAAGGTAGTATTTGAAGAATACATCCGCGGATATGAAAACGATGTATTCGTATATACTCCTCACGAATCAAGCACTCCTGTATATGCAGAGTTTGATTCCGCAATTCCCGCGGCACCTCACGAAGCTGGCAGCGAAGATGTTATCGGTACAGATAACTACACGCTCAGCGACTGGTATACTGACTATAACGGTAATATATTCTACAATGCAGTTGATGTAACCGCGGCTAAGGTTCCTGCAAATGACGTTACACTCCATGCATTCTGGGAAAAGAATCCCAGCGTGGTGCTTGGCGAAAAGGTTACTGTGAAAAAAGAGACAGATGCGGATGCATCAGGAAAAACCTTTACTTTTGAAGCATATATTCACGAGCATCTTGCAGGTCGCGTTACAATTGCAGGTAACGGTGAAGCTGAAATGACAATCACCCTTACAGACAGACAGAACGACCAGTTCGAAGCCGGCGAAATTATAAGAATCCGTGAAATTCCGGCAGAAGATAATGAATGGCACTATGATAATGCCGTTTATAGTCTTACATATAACGGCGGAGATTATCTTCTGAAAAAAGATACTGCTGTTGCAGAAAAAGCAATATTTACAAATATTAAAAACAGCTACACAGTAAATTATGACCTTGGCGGCGGTCTGGTTAACGGCGATGAAATTGCGCCGAAGACCGTTAAATGGGATGACAGCCATCTGTATGCTATAGAAGATATTCCCGAAAAAACAGCGGCTACATTTACAGGCTGGAAATACGGCAATAAGGATGTTGCATTATCCGATACTTACGGTGCACTTGCAGAAGATAAAACACTTAAAGCAATCACACTTGTTGCACAGTATGATACAAGAGCTTATACTGTTAAATATGACCTTGATGGCGGAAATATCGGAGGAGCAACCAATATAGCTGATAAAACTGTCAATTACGGTGATAAAAATCTTCTGCCTGCAGGTACGGCTGTAAGAGACGGTTATACTCTTACCGGCTGGACATACGACGGAAAAGCAGCTTCAAACGATAATACTTATGCATCCCTTGCCGGTGATCACGATGTTTCAAGTATTACTCTTAAAGCTAATTGGGAGCTTGATGAAATCGGCGGCTCTCCCGATCCTGAAGTTACCCCCGATGAGATTCCGGATAAGTATCAGAAGATAATTACTTATAAAATCAAAGGCGGCGTATGGGTTGAAGGCGGAGATAATGCAGATATCGTTGAAGTAGTAACTCTTCGTGATGCACATGGAAACTATTCAGCAGACGGAACAGCGACGATTAATGTTCCTGACAGCGAAAACTTCCGTCCTGATGCACAGCACGATGAGGAAGGCCGTGGCTGGGCAGAGCCTCAGCCTCCCGCAAACGGAATTGTAAGCGGTATACACCCCGAAACATTTACATATGTATTCCATAAAAGACCTGATGTTGAGTATCCGAAGCATGAACCGGATGAACCTACAGCACCAACAGAGGTTGACGAATACGAGGATCAGGATAAGATTCTTGTTGACCCCAACGGCGGCGTATGGAATTACGGCAATGCAGATTATACAGAGCCGCAGTTAATCGTGCTCACAGAAAATATTTCTCTCGGATATGCTGACCGTGACAACTTTGTATTTGCAGGATGGGCAAAGAGTGAGCCTACAGCAGAGCAAAAAACGGCTTACGGAGACGACGTTGTTAAGGTATATACTGCTCAGTGGGATGCTGATAATATGGGCGGCGATCCCGATCCGGATACTCCGGATGATATTTCCGATAAATATCAGAAGAAAATTATCTTTAAGATTTTAAACGGTAAGTGGGAAGACGGAACAACCGAAGAAAAAGTGTATATTGTTGACCTGCTTACAACAGGAAATAAGTACAGCGTAAACGGAACTGCAGATATAAGCGGAATTATCCCTGTGTCTATGACTGCAAATTCCGGTTACGGAAACGGTAGCTGGGATACAACTCCTCCCGCTGCGGTAAGCGGTCAGGATACTGCAACCTACACCTATGCATACTCCCGCGTCGGCGGAGGCGGCGGTGGCGGCGGAGGCGGAGGTGTTACAAGATACACCCTGACCTACGAATCAAACGGCGGTACCGAATATAAAAAAGAAACCTACAATCGCAACACAACCGTTAAAATCGACAAGAAGCCGGAAAAAGAAGGTTACGTATTTGAAGGCTGGTATGAAGACAAGGGACTTAGCGTATATGTTGAAGAAATCAAGATGACCAAAAATACTACCGTATATGCAAAATGGGTTGAAGATAACGGCAGTGCAGGTAGTGGCTACGGTACGCCGGGAAGTCTTAACAGCGAAGATCACTTTGCTTATGTTGTAGGATACCCTGACGGAACGGTAAGACCCAATAATAACATAAGCCGTGCGGAAGTAACATCTATTTTCTTCAGACTGTTAAAGCCTGATGAAGTAAGAGAAAATAATCTTACAACAGAAAACAGCTTTAATGATGTTAATGCCGGAGACTGGTATAATGCTTCTGTTTCTACAATGGCAAAGCTCGGTATTGTTGAAGGCAGATATGCAAACAGATTTGTTCCTGATGCATTCATCACCCGTGCTGAATTTGCAGCAATCTGCGCAAGATTCGATAATTCGGAATTCGAGGTTGTTGATAACTTTACGGATGTTGCAGGTCATTGGGCAGAACACGATATTCATGAAGCGGCTGCACATGGCTGGATAAGAGGTTATGAAGACGGAACCTTCAAGCCTGATCAGTTTATTACAAGAGCAGAAGCTATGACGATGATTAACAGAGTATTGAACCGTGTGCCTGAAGCTGCGGATGATTTACTCTCCGGTATGATTATCTGGCCTGATAACAGTGATAAGACAGCATGGTATTATCTGGCAGTTCAGGAAGCAACCAATAGCCATGATTATAAAATGAAGAATCATATCTATGAAAAATGGACTGCTCTCAGAGGAGTTACTGACTGGACGAAATACGAATAATCTGTATCATACAATCAGCCGTCGGACAGATATCCGACGGCTGATTGAAACTGTTAAATACTAAAATAACATAAAGGAGTAAGACATTGAGCTTACTCCTTTCAGACTGTCGAAAAAGTCGGTTTACCGCAGAAAAACATTTGCTGAATGAATAAGCAGATAAATAACTTCTTACCAAAGAGCTGTGACGGAAAATCGGAACGAGCAAGCCCGTTCCCTACATTGAACAAAATGAGCTTTGCCGTACCATGGTACTTACTGCATTCATTTTGACGAAATATACCTTCCTTTTTCGAAATCTGACATTATAATTTTCAGTCAAGATCATCCAGATGCTCGAAGCCATCTGCGGTAATATAGCCGTAATCGGTAACAATAATATCTCCGTCGTTATAAATTTTAATTTCCATAATATAATCCTCCTTAAATTCTTGTTATGATATTATAAATTGTTATTACTGTGCAAATGAGATTGATAAGATAAGTAAATCCGTTAAGTGGAAGCGTTCCGGGAAGAAATGCAAGATGATAGCAGACTGCAATAAGGGGAATGATGAGCTTAATCATTCCGGAAAGCCCGGATTTTCTGACTGCAGCTTCACCTGCAGTCTGTGTTTTCTGAAAATTAAATTCCTTTTTCATTTTATTTTCCTCCTTTTTGTCTTCTGACATTAACAGTATACAAAATTTGCTGTCCTATAAACCTCCCTGTAAATAAAAAAATTTGCCGTATATTTAAATGCAGATTACTTGACAAAATACGACAATTTTAGTATATTAATATATGATGGTTCTGTTCAGGTGCTCACGGAACGGAGCAAGAAAAAAATTACAGTGGGCGGAAAGGTTTATGAGTAAAATGAAACTGATTTACGGCGTCAGCGACAAACCCAAATTCGGTCAGATTCTGGTATTTGCATTCCAGCAGTTACTCGCAATTCTTGCGGCAACAATAGCTGTTCCTGCAATAATCGGAAACGGAATGTCTCAGTCTGCGGCACTTTTCGGTGCAGGCGTGGGAACAATTGTTTATTTGCTTTTTACCAAGTTCAAAAGCCCTGTTTTCCTCGGCTCCTCCTTCGCTTTCATAGGCTCTATGTTTGCGGCATTTGCAGGTGCTGTTTCTGCTGAAGCAGGCTATGCAGGTCTTGTTATCGGTGCGGCATTTGCAGGTCTTGTTTATGTTATCATTGCAATTGTTGTTAAATTTGCAGGAGTTAACTGGATAAGCCGTCTTATGCCCGCAGTAGTTATCGGACCCACCGTTGCAATCATCGGTCTTTCACTTGCAGGAAATGCAGTGGGCGACGTTCTTAAGTTCGCTGAATTCGATGCTGCAAATTCAGTTTACGTTATGGGAACCAAGGGCTGGATTGGCTTTATTTGCGCTATAGTTACCATCGGCGGAGTTATTTTAAGCTCTGTTTACGGCAAAAAAGGAATGAAGCTCATTCCCTTTATTATCGGTATTCTCGCAGGCTACGTTGTTGCGGCTATCTTCACCGTTATCGGAACAGCAACAGGCAACGAAACCCTTCAGATTATAAACTTCGGTCTTTTCAGCAATATGCAGTGGTATCCCGACTTCACCTTCTTAAAGGCTATGAAGGGCTTCGGTGAAATCGACGGTCAGTATATCGCAACCGTTGCAGCGGCATATATTCCCGTTGCTTTCGTTGTTTTCGCAGAGCATATTGCAGACCATAAGAATCTTTCAACAATCATCGGTCAGGAACTTCTTGTAGAACCCGGTCTTCACAGAACTCTCTTAGGTGACGGCGTTGGTTCTTTTGTCGGTGCAATCTTCGGCGGATGCCCCAATACTACATACGGTGAATCCGTAGGCTGCGTTGCAATCACAGGTAATGCTTCTGTTGTTACCATAATCGCAACAGCAATCATCGCAATCGTTGCATCCTTCGTTGCTCCCTTTGTTACCTTCCTTGCAACCATTCCCGCATGCGTAATGGGCGGCGTTTGCATAACCCTTTACGGATTCATTGCGGTATCAGGTCTTAAAATGATTCAGAATGTTGACCTCTCTCAGAATAAGAATCTTTTCGTTGTATCGGTTATCTTAATCACCGGTATCGGCGGAATGGCTCTTCAGATTGGTGCAATTAAAATCACAACTATCGCTTGTGCTCTTATTTTAGGTATAATCACAAATCTGGTTGTATCCAAGGCGGAGGACGTGAAATGAAAAACGTAACAGTCTTTGATCATCCGTTGATTCAGCATAAAATAACCATTTTAAGAGAGAAATCAACTCCCAATAAGGAGTTCAGAGAGTCGGTTGGTGAAATCACCATGCTTATGTGCTTCGAGGCTCTCCGTGATCTTCCTCTTGAAGAAATCGAAATAGAAACCCCCATAACCAGAACCGTTCAGAAGGTTATCAAGGGTAAGAAAATGGCAGTAGTGCCCATTTTAAGAGCAGGGCTCGGAATGGTAAACGGAATTTTAAATCTTGTTCCTGCCGCAAAGGTTGGGCATATCGGAATGTACCGTGACGAGGCAACCCTTCTTCCTCACGAGTATTACTGTAAGCTTCCCGCAGATATTGATGAAAGGCTTATCGTTGTGGTTGACCCCATGCTTGCAACGGGCGGCTCCGCAATAGATGCTATTTCTCAGATTAAATCCTACGGCGGAAAGCATATCAAATTCCTTTGCCTTATTGCCGCTCCCGAAGGAATCGAAGCTCTCACAAAGGCTCATCCCGATGTTGAAATTTATTGTGCAAACGTGGATGAATGCTTAAATGAGAATGGATATATCGTTCCCGGTCTTGGTGATGCAGGAGACAGAATTTTCGGAACAAAATAGGGGATGCAAAAATAGTCCAGACCGCAAGAAAAGGAATAAAATAAGATGTTTACTGAAGTTTCTGCTTCAGATGTCATATGAATAAGGTAGAAAAATTGAAGAAAATTCAATTTTTCCTTGAATTAATTACTTTTCTTGCTATGATCAATCTCCGCCACTCGACGTACCATCGTACGCCTTCGGGTAACCCGTGGAAAGCTTACTGGCTTTCCTCGGCTCAGTTTG
>JAZQFU010000151.1:0-10764 GCA_045539675.1 Clostridia bacterium
ACTGTTAACGCAAGCTCGCTGTTTGATGTTCATATGCCTCTTATAACGCATATTGAAAACGGTGTGGTTACTAAGATTTGCGCTGATTATATTTCTGCAGGCATCGGCAGGCATTTCTCAAAAGGTATTCTTGAAAATCCCGTGGAGTTCAGAACGCACGGCGGAAGACCTTTTGATATTGCAAGGGGAAATACTCCTGTTGATATAGCCTTCATCGCCGCACCAACCTCTGATTTTATGGGTAATTGTACCGGGAAATACGGAAAGTCCGCCTGCGGCAGTCTCGGTTATGCCTTTATTGATGCGGAATATGCAGGCAAAACTGTTGTTATAACAGATAACCTTGTTCCTTATCCTTTGACGAATGCTTCCATTACCGAAGATAAGGTTGATTATGTAGTTGTAGTTGATGCCATAGGAAATCCGGAAGGTATCGTTTCCGGAACAACAAAAATAACCCGTGACCCGGTGGGGCTTATTATGGCGGCAAGTGCCGTTAAGGTTATAGAAGCATCCGGGCTGCTTAAAGACGGATTTTCTTTTCAGACCGGTGCCGGAGGAGCATCACTTGCAGCGGCAAGCTTTCTTAAGGATGTTATGCTTAAGAAAGGGATAGTCGGAAGCTTCGGTCTTGGCGGCATCACGGGGTATATGGTCGATATGCTTCGTGCCGGTTGCTTCAGGAGTCTTCTTGATGTTCAATGCTTTGACCTTACGGCAGTTGAATCTATATGCAATGATCCGAGGCACAGAGAAATTTCTGCAATGCAGTATGCCGCACCCTCTGAGAGAGGTGCGGTTGTTGATAATCTTGATGTTGTTATTCTCGGAGCTACTGAAATTGATACTGATTTCAACGTTAACGTTCATACAGATTCCAACGGTTATATCATGGGCGGCTCCGGTGGACACAGCGATACTGCGGCGGGAGCAAAGCTTTCTATGATTATTGCACCTATGTTCCGTGCCAGACTTCCGATAGTGACAGATCGTGTTACCTGCGTTTCAACACCGGGGAAAGATATAGATGTTCTTGTTACTCAGAGCGGAATTGCTGTTAATCCGGGAAAAACTGAATTAAAAGAGCGACTTCTCTCAGCAGGCTTGCCTGTTACTGATATTAAAGAGCTTAAATATAAAACCGAGAAGATAACCGGAGTGCCTTCACGACTTCCGAAAGGTGATAAAATTGTTGCAAAAGTCTTTAACAGAGACGGCTCTCTGTCGGATAATATATATAACGTATTGTGATATTATTTATATTGATTAAATAATGAGAGGTGATATTATGGAATCCATATATAAAGTTAATACCAAACTTGATATTCCGATATACCAACAGCTTGTTGATGCTATAAAAACCGCTATAAAGAGTAAAACTCTCCTTTCCGGTCAGAAGCTTCCTACTGTTCAGGAAATGACCGAGGAACTGGGAATTGCCAGGGGTACCGTCAAGAGGGTTTATGATGAGCTTGAAAGGGCAGGGCTTATCGAAAAGGTGCAGGGGAGAGGTACTTTTGTATGTTATCAGCCAATGAATTCGGGAAGCCGCAAGGAACGGGCCATGGCGGCAATAGATACAATGCTCAAGCAGCTTGAAGAGATGGGGCTTTCCTCTTCCGAAATAAACATTTTTCTTAATCTTAAGCTCAGAGAACATGCTGAACAGGAAACTCATGTGAAGGTTGTTGTGGTTGAATGTAATCCTGAGAATCTTTCACAGATATCTGAACAGCTCAGGCATATAAACGGAGTTGATTTATATTCCTATCTTCTTGATAACGTAAAGCAGTATCCTTATAAGCTTAATGAGGAATTTGACCTTGTTGTAACAACTTCAACTCATGCTGAATATCTTGAAAGTATAATCCCCCATAAAAAGAGACTTGTCCGTGTGGCGTTGAGGCCGTCCGCCCGTTGTCTTTCCCATATAATCAAGCTTCATTCAGGAAAAAAGGTGGGAATACTGGGATCGAGTAAACGTTTTGCGGCATTGTTGTATAATACCTGCAATACCTATGCGGAAGGTATTGAACTCTCTGAGCCATTTATTGATTTATCAGAAAAAAGTGTAAAAAAATATGTAGAAGGAAAAGATGTCATTCTTGTTCCGAAATCATATGAAAAGCATCTTAACGAAGAGTGTGTTGATGCTGTTAAAAAGTTTAAAGGGGATGTTATTGACTGTTATTATGAGATGGATGAAGGCTCCGTTCTTTATCTCGAAACAAAAATAAAGAGAATGCTTGAAGAAAAAGCTTTGTGATAATCGTTTAAATCGCCGAAAGGCGATTTTTCTTTTTATGCAATTTGCCATCTTGACAAAAGATATATCACATTGTAATATATAGGTATATAACAATAAGAAATATGAGGTGCAAGATGGATAGCAAAGAAAAAAAGGTTTTGGTTATCGGTGTTATAGGTGCCGATGTTCACGCAGTAGGTAATAAAATACTTTATCATTCATTTACTGAAGCCGGTTTTGAGGTTATAAACCTCGGGGTTATGGTTTCTCAGGAGGAATATATAGCTGCAGCGATAGAAACGAATGCTGATGCGATTGTTGTTTCGTCACTTTACGGTCAGGGAGAGCTTGACTGCCGCGGAATGCGTGAAAAGTGTGACGAAGCGGGGCTTAAAGGCATTCCTCTTATTGTCGGAGGTAATATTGTTATAGGAAAGCAGAAATTTGAGGATGTTGAAAAAAGATTCCTGGCTATGGGGTTTGATCGTGCATTTCCTCCCGGCACACCTCCCGAAACTGCGATTGAGGCTCTTCGTGAGCTTCTTTCGATGGATGGTGGGGATAAATGAAAAATGTCTTGCTGATTGACTTTGGCAGTACATACACAAAACTTACAGCTGTTAATCTCTCAGAAGAAAGAATTATCGGAACTGCGCAAGTGTATACTACCGTCCGTTCGGATATTAACGATGGCTTGAATGCAGGGCTGAAGCTTCTTGAGGAAAAAATCGGGAAGGTTGAATTTAAGGAGTGTTATGCATGCTCTTCGGCAGCTGGAGGGCTTCGGATGATAACGAGCGGTCTTGTGCCTGAGCTCACCGGTGAGGCTGCAAAGCTTGCAAGTCTTGGTGCCGGTGCAAAAGTAGTGGGTGTATACTCCTACGAGCTTACTGATGAGGATATTGCGGAAATAATAAAAGCTGAACCGGATATTTTCCTTCTTGTTGGCGGAACTGACGGCGGAAATAAGGAATGTATCATAAATAATGCAGCTAAATTATCGGAAATTAACCCGGAGTTTCCCATTGTAATTGCAGGAAACCGTAACGCTGCCGGTGAATGTGAGAGAATACTTAAGAATTGTGAAACTTATATTTGTCCCAACGTGATGCCTAAATTCGGAGTTCTTCAGATAGAGCCGGCAAAGAAGCAGATACGGAAAATATTTCTTCAGCGTATTATCCGGGCAAAAGGACTGACTTCTGTATCAGAATTACTAGCGGATATAGTAATGCCGACTCCTTCGGCAGTTTTGAAGGCAATGGAGCTTCTTGCTGATGGATTTGAAGATGAGTGCGGTATAGGAGAGCTTATAGGTATAGATGTAGGCGGTGCAACAACCGATGTGTATTCAGTTGCAAACGGTATGCCTGAGCATCTCAATACAGTATATAAAGGACTCCCGGAACCTTACGCCAAGCGTACCGTAGAAGGTGATATAGGTATGAGATACAGCATTCAGGGGATAGTTGACTGTTGTGGAATAAAAAATATCTGTCGTCTTTCGGGGTTAGATGAGAAAAGAACCGAAGAGCTTATTGATTATCTGAAAAAAAACACAGATATAATTCCGAATGGTGATAAAGAGCTTGAGAATCTTGATTTTGCTCTTGCATCCTGTGCAGTTGAAGAGGCGGTTTCGCGTCATGCCGGAATCATTACGGAGACCTATACCGTAATGGGGCAAACCTTCGTGCAGGAAGGGAAAAATCTTACCAAGGTAAAACATATTGTTGTAACGGGCGGAAGTCTGATTCATACAGTCAGAACAAAAGAGATTGCAGCAAAAGCAATTCGTTCTCCGCGTAATCCCGCATCCCTCAAGCCCGAAAATGCAGATGTGTGGATAGACAGAAAATATATACTTGCTGCCATGGGGCTTCTTTCAAACGTATATCCAAAGGCGGCACTAAGAATAATGAAAAAGGAGCTTGAATATCATGGAAATTCAGAACAAACGTATTTCTGAAGACGAATTTTATGAGCTTAGAAAAGAAGTTCTTACTCAATGGCATACGGGAAAAGAGGTTGACCTTGAAGAGGCAGTTGCATATCATAAGGCAATGCCCGAATGCAGGAAGTTTTCAAAAAAGCTTATTGATGCCAAAAGAGAGAAACGCACTCTTGTTCAGCCCCGTGCCGGAGTACCGGTAGTGGAGGAGCATATCAAACTGATGCAATTTCTGGAAGAAAAAGGTGAGGCTGATTTATTGCCTTCTACTATAGACAGTTATACCAGACAAAACCGTTATGAAGAGGCAGAAAACGGAATTCACGAATCACTACGTCTTGAAAGAGCAATGCTCAACGGTTTTCCTGCAGTAAATCACGGTGTTTATAAGTGCCGTCAGGTTGTTGAAAGTGTTAACGTTCCTATGCAGGTGCGTCACGGTACTCCCGATGCAAGACTTCTTACAGAGATTACATATGCGGGCGGATTTACAAGCTATGAGGGCGGAGGTATTTCATATAATCTTCCTTACTGCAAGAATATTCCCATGGAACGAACAATACGTGACTGGCAATATGTTGACCGTCTTACGGGGCTTTACGAGGAAATGGGAGTATCTATAAACCGCGAGCCTTACGGGCCGCTCACAGGAACTCTCGTTCCGCCTTGTATTTCCCATGCGGCGGCAATCATCGAGGCATTGCTTGCAGCAGAGCAGGGAGTAAAAAATATTACTGTTGGTTACGGTCAGTGCGGAAATCTTGTTCAGGATGTTGCTGCAATAAGGAGCCTGCAGGAACTCACAGATGAATATCTTACAAAATACGGTTATGGTGATGTTGTTGTTACCACGGTTCTTCATCAGTGGATGGGAGGATTTCCCGCTGATGAAGCAAAGGCGTTTGGTGTTATTTCTTCCGGAAGTCTCATTGCAGCGCTTTCAAAGGCAACAAAGGTTATTGTAAAAACACCTCATGAGGCTGTTGGTATACCTACAATGGAGGCTAATGCCGAAGGCTTGAGATGCACCAAGCAAGTTGTCAATATGCTTGCGGATCAGACCCTCCGCGATGAACGTCTTGGTGGCGAAATGGAAATCATAAAGCTTGAAACACGAGCTATTGTTGATAAATGCTTTGAGC
The DNA here is from genome assembly GCA_045539675.1 of Clostridia bacterium. Taxonomy (GTDB): domain Bacteria; phylum Bacillota; class Clostridia; order UMGS1840; family HGM11507; genus JAZQFU01. Next base: position 5,342 of record JAZQFU010000151.1, read on the forward strand.
TCGGAAACGGGGATATAGCAATTGGTGTATGCCGCGGTGTTGAAGCGGGTGTGCTTGATGTACCTTTCGCGCCTTGCAGATTTAATGCAGGGAAAATGTTGCCATGCAGAGATAATGACGGCGCTATAAGAATTCTGGAAATCGGAAATCTGCCTTTCTCGAAAGAACTGGTTGATTTTCACAGAGAAAAAATTGAAGAGCGTGCAAATGCAGAAAAACGCAGAGCCTCCTTCCAGATGGTTATTGATGATGTTTATGCAATTGGAAAGGGCAGACTTGTAGGTCGCCCCAGATATTAAGTCAGGAGATATAAAAAAATGAAAATTATTGATTTAGTTTGTTCGGCAGGACGTACAGGATTTTACTTCGATGATCAGCGTGCAATAAAAAAAGGAGCGGGCCATGACGGTGTATTTTATATCGGAAAGCCCGTAACCGAAGGCTTCAGAGCTGTTCGTCAGGCGGGAGAATCAATTTCCGTTATGCTTATTCTTGAAGATGGGCAGATAGCCTACGGTGATTGTGCCGCAGTCCAGTATTCGGGTGCCGGCGGAAGAGATCCGCTTTTTCTTGCCGAGGAATTCATTCCTGTTGTTGAAAAATATATCAAACCTCATCTTGTTGGAAGAGAGGCAGATAATTTCCGTGAGCTTTCCCATATGATGGAAGCCATAGAAATAGACGGCAAACGTCTTCATACTGCAATAAGATACGGACTTTCGCAGGCAATTCTTGATGCAGTTGCAAAAGCTACGGGCAGAATGATGTGTGAGGTTGTTGCAGATGAATACGGATGTGAAGTTTCAGAAAAACCGATCCCGCTTTTCACTCAATCGGGGGATGACCGTTATGATAATGCTGATAAAATGATTATCAAGGGAGCTCAGGTTCTTCCTCATGCACTTATAAATAATATTGATACAAAGCTTGGAAGAAAAGGTGAAAAGCTTGCTGAATATGTAGCCTGGTTACGTGACCGTATCCTGAAAAATCGTAAGGATGATACATACAATCCGGTGATGCATATAGATGTTTACGGAACTATAGGTGCGGCTTTCGGAAATAATAATTATAAGGAAATGGCAGATTATATAGAAGAGCTCGGAAAGATAGCAAAGCCCTTCCGTTTACGAATTGAAGGCCCGATGGATTGCGATTGTGACAGAGAAACTCAGATTGAAGCTCTGGCGGGACTTACCCGTGAGATTGATGCACGTGGATGTGATGTTGAGCTTGTTGCTGACGAGTGGTGTAATACACTTGAAGATATCAAGCTTTTTGCAGACAATAAAGCAGGTCATATGGTGCAGATTAAAACTCCCGATCTCGGTGGAATAAACAATACTATCGAGGCAGTCCTTTACTGTAAGGAAAAAGGTATAGGAGCATATCAGGGCGGAACCTGCAATGAAACAGACAGAAGTGCTCAGGTATGTGTTCATTGTGCTATGGCAACCTCGCCGGTTCAGATGCTTGCAAAACCGGGAATGGGAGTTGATGAAGGTTTTATGATTGTCTATAACGAAATGAATCGTATTATGGCAATCCGAAAAGCGAAGAGAAATAAAGAACAGAATTAAAATATTTCAAGAGGGAGAAAGAGCAGTCTTACATTTTGTATTACTGCTCTTTTGCATACATAAAGTTAAAGTATAATTCTGATAACACATTTATTGGAAATTGTGTTTTATAATATTGATTTTTATATCATATTGTGATAAAATATAATAGATTGTAATTAAAATCGGGGCAGGATTAATTTTTAATGCACGACCTTTAACCGGGTGTTGCGGAAATTGTATTACATAACCGGGTGAATTATATGTTGATAAGGCAGTTAATCAGATTCGCAATAGTAGGCGTTATTGCAGCTTTGACGGATGTCGGAGTTCTCGTTATATTTAAGGAATTTTTTCATCTTGAGGTGCTTTTATCGTCAGCGATATCTTTTGCTGTTTCTGTTACGGTTAACTATATTCTTAGTATGTCTTTTGTGTTTAAAAGCAGTAACAGTAACAGGTTCCAAGAATTTGCAATTTTTGTATTATTAAGCATCGGTGGGCTTGGGCTCAATCAATTGATTTTATGGTTTGGAGTTACTTTTACATCTTTACATTATCTTGTGATAAAGATTATTGCTATGGTTATTGTTCCGGTTTATAATTTCGTAACAAGGAAAATCTTTCTTGAGTCAAAGAATAAATAAGGTTGTGAGTATATGAACGATGTTTTTAAAAAAGATTTGTACAGATACTACGGTGAGTCAGGCGAACCATTTCTGAAAAAAATTTTCAGACCGCTTGAGCTTAAGTATATTCAATTCTTAAGAAAAGCAAATACAACCGGATCAAGGCTGCTTAAGTTGTATTATATGTTCAGACTTATGAGGCTTTCTCGCATAAGCAAGATTCAAATTCCGGCAAGAACACAAATCGGCGAAGGATTCTATATCGGGCATCTCGGAAGAGTTATAATTCACCCGGATGCAAGACTTGGAAAAAATATTAACATTGCAACAGGGGTAACAATAGGAATGGAAAACAGAGGCAAGCGAAAAGGAGTTCCTGTTATTGGTGATGAGTGTTGGATTGGAGCAAATTCAGTTATTGTCGGGAATATCAAAGTCGGAAATGACGTGCTTATTGCACCTCTCACATATGTCAACTTTGATATTCCTGCTCACAGTATTGTAATCGGAAATCCGGGAAGGATAATCCCACGGGAAAATGCCACCGCAGATTATATATGCAACAAAGTATAAAATCAAGATAAGGGGGAAGCAAAATTGCGAAACAAAGATACAAGAATCAAGCGAAATCTGATTTCATCGCTTTTATATCAGATTGTGCTTATTTCTCTCGGTTTTCTTTTACCGAGATTGTATCTTGAAAACTTCGGATCCGAGATTAACGGTGTGCTTTCCACAATAAAACAGATTTTTACATATCTTTGTCTTCTTGAAGCAGGTGTGGGTCTTGCAACCACTCAGGCATTATACAAAAGAATTGGCGAAAAAAATTATAAAAGCGCAAGCGCAGTTCTTTCGGCTACTCATTCATACTACATAAAGACCGGAGCGATATATCTTTCTATCGTGCTTGCCATTGCGGTTGTTTATTCATATGTTATTCCTACTGCAATAGAAAGTCATATTCTTTTTATTATAATAATTCTTAATGCTATACCGTCATTATTCAGTTATTTTTTTCAGGCAAAATACAGAATATTAATGGAGGTTGACGGAAGAAAATACGTTATAAACAATTCCGAAACTGTGGTTCAGCTTCTTTCGAACGCCGGTAAAGTGGTAGTGCTTTTTCTCACAGACAGTCTTGTGCTTATTCAGCTGGTTTACTGTATTATTGCTCTCGGGCAGCTTGTTTTTTTATATTTTTATGCAAAACGAAGATATAAATGGGTTGACTTGAAATCAAAACCGGATTTCAAAGCAATTTCCCAGAAGAATTCCGTATTGGTTCATCAGCTTTCAGGGATGATATTCAATAATACAGATATAATACTTATTTCCGTTCTTTGCGATTTTAAAGCGGTAAGCATTTACGCAATTTATAATATCTTTTTTTCTCAGATGCAAAACTTTATAGTAAGTATTTCATCAGGGTTTAATTTTGCTCTCGGGCAGCTTTTTCATACAGATAACAAAAGATTTATTAAGGTTTTTGAAGTATATGAAACCGTATATGTTACTGTAACATTTGTAATTTATACTTTGATGGCAGTTTTTCTGTTGCCTTTAATACAGATTTATACAAGCGGAATCAATGATGCCGAATACTCCAATGCGTTTCTTGTTTTTCTGTTTTCAATAATGAGTCTTATAGCAAACGGAAAACTGCCTATAAACAGTATTATTGAGTATTCCGGCAGTTTTGAAAAAACGCGTTCTCATGCTATATGGGAAATGATTATCAACATTACCGTTTCAGTTTCTGCGATTATGTATTTCGGAATCTGCGGAGCTATTTTGGGAACGATTGCAGCATTGGTTTACAGAAGTGCTGTTACAATATATTATTCAAATAAGAAGGTGCTTGCGCGGAGTACCCTTCATACATACAGAATATGGATTATAAACGGTTGTGTTTTTGCAGTAGTAATGCTCATTTTATATGTAGATACCTTCAGTAATATGTCTTTTACAAAGCTTGTAGTAAACGGAATAATTCATTCAGTATGGATAATTGCGTTGTATGCAGCCGCAAATATAATTTTAAACAGAACTGTATGCAAAAACATAGTTGAATTGTATAGGGAGAAGAAAAATAAATGAGTATTCCAAAGATAATTCATTATTGCTGGTTCGGCAAAGGAGAAATGCCTAAACTGGCACTCAAATGTATTAAAAGCTGGCAAAAGCATTGTCCGGACTACACAATAAAATGCATAACTGAAGATAATTTTGATATTAGCGGGAACAAATATGCCCGCGAGGCTTATGAAGTGGGGAAATGGGCGTTTGTAAGTGATTATGCCAGACTTAAGGTTTTATATGATGAAGGCGGCATTTATCTGGATACCGATGTTGAACTGTTAAAGCCTCTGGACCCCCTTATTGAAGAGAACGGCTTTATGGGATTCGATGATAACGGAATTATTTCAACCGGTCTTGGATTTGCCTGTGAAAAAGGCAATGAGGTAATCGGGGAAATGCTGAAGGATTATGATGATATTCCCTTTATTCTTGCTGACGGAAGCTATGATATTACGCCATGCCCCGACAGAAACACAAAAACTCTTGTAAAACTCGGAATGGATATAAATAATCAGAATCAGATTTTTATGGGAATAAGAATGCTTCCTGAAGAATATCTTTGCCCGATTAAGTATTATACCGGGAAAAAAGTAATTACTGAAAATACATATTCCATACATCACTTTTGTGCATCATGGCTTACGCCAACCGCCAAAAGAACAGTTTTTGTAAAACGGATGATCGGAAGAAAACTATATGATAAGCTATACGGAAAATTCCTTCATAAATTTAACTGGCTGGAGTGGTAAGCATGCCCGAACAAAAATTAAAAAAGATTTATACCTACATACTCCCTCAATGGAAATACTGTTTTTTTACGGCTGTTGTTACAGGGCTTTTATCTCATTTGTATAAAATTACCGGCTGGCTTCCGAATTGGGATTCTCTTGTATTCAGAGTCGACTCTCAGAATATGGTGGCTCTGGGGCGGTGGTTTTTACCTGTTGTGTGTTCCCTCAGTTCTTTCTATGATCTGCCGTTTCTGAATGGTATCATAGCTATAGTGTTCCATGCGCTCGGGGCTGCGTGTATCTGCAGAATTCTTGATATTAACAAAATAATACCTGCTTGCCTTATCGGGGCATTAACGGCTTCATTTCCGACTGTTACATCAGTTATGATGTATAACTATGTGGCAGACGGATACAGT
>JAZQFU010000152.1:0-3251 GCA_045539675.1 Clostridia bacterium
ACCCTTGAAGGAATTTCGGTTAACGGCGACGAGCTTGAATTTGACGCCGGAATAACAGAGTATTACTGCGGTGTTGAAGTAGGAACACTTGAAAGCTTCACTGCTGCAAATGTTTCGGGAAAAGCTGTTTACGATGAAAAAACTACCGTAAGTGTTACTGAACCCGAAGATGAAACAAACGGAAAATTCGTTACTGTTCAGGCGACTGCAAAAGACGGCACAAAAGGTGAAATTTATAAAATCCATATCAGAGAATATCAGACGGCAACCATTGAGTATTCGGATGCGAGATATGTTCTTCGCGGTAATATGAAGTCTCTGGAAACTCCGAGTGATTCTCAGATGAAAGGTAAGAAATCATTCTGTCTCTGGAATTGTCCATGTGAGACCTCAATACTTCAGGATACAACTCATTCAAGCCGTTCCGTCGGTTATGCACTTTATGATATATCTGATGACTCAGAGGTTGCCGGAATAAGAAGTGTGAAGATTAATCCGTCACCGGCTAAATACCGTATTGCAAGCGAAGATACTCTCTTTACTTTCAGAGCCACAACACTTACAAATGAGAATATCGGAAATCTTGTTACGGATGGAAAATTTAAATCAGTATCAGGAGACAACGGCGTTGTGAAATCAAGATTCGGTTATACCGAAAGCGAAGATTACGTTCTCGGAACCATGGGCGTAGATGCCGAAAAATATACAACTCTCGGTTGTGAGCTTGATGTATCCAGAATAACAATCTATGAAGGAAATCAGCTTCTCTTTGTTGTAGGTAAAAATTATGATACCCAAACAAATACTTCAGGAAATACATACTATGCGGTTCCTTCAATAGAAGTTGAATATATAATTAAATAATTGCAAATGGAGGGGGGGCTGCAGCTCGCTGTAGCCCCCTTATGTATTTTGGTTTTATATATAAGAACTGGAGTTCAGTTTTTATATATGAAATTAAAGGAGGAAAACAAAATGAAAAGAATAATTTTAATGTTGCTTATGATGTCAATAATTTTTGCTTCTGTGCCTGTAATGGCTTTCAGCGGTAAAATAACTGTCAGCGATTTTATTTACACGGATTCGGACGGTGCTCTTATATCGGAAATTCCGACTTCGGGAGAGGTGCGCTGCGAATTTTCCGTTAAGAACAATTGCACCGATGAAGACATAAGCTATGTTGCGGCGCTCCTTTATTATAACGGAGGAAAGCTTATAAATATGGATGTAACGTCAGAAAAATACGTTAAGGCGGAGGAATCTGATTTTATAGGGCTTACCGTTGCTACTGAAGAGAATGCTGATATGCCTGTAATTGTAACCTGCATATGGAATTCCCTTGAGGATATGGAGGCGCTTGCACCTCCTGCATATTTCGGCACAACCGAAAAACGTCTTTATTCTCTTTACGTTAACGGAAGTCCGGTTGAGCTTCTTGATAATGTGTTTGCGTATAACAGACAGCTTCTGCTCGGAACGGATGAAATACCAGGAAATATAATGTATATTCCAAGAGACCTTGCGGCAAGAGTTGTTTTTGGCAGAGTAAATAATATTTTTACGATAAATGTAGGAGAGCATAACGGGGAAAATTCAAACGAATATTCCATTACAACCCGGATACAGGTTCCCGATGCTTTGTGTGTGTTCTCCGGAACCAAAAAAGCCACTTCCGCAAAATGGTTTGCAAAGGAAGCTCCCGGAAGCAGTGCAACAAGAGATCTTACCTGGAGAATGACGGACGGTACCTGGATGGGAAGCTCGGAACGTCCGTATATGCGTTTCAAATTACCTGAGATTCCGGAAGAATATACCGTATCAAGGCTTACACTTACTATATATATAAATGCAAAAACAACATTGAAGAATACTATTATAGCAAAAGTTTCGGAGGAATGGGATTCAGCGAAACACGAAACAGGCGCTTCACCGAATGAGTTTCCCGCACCCAGAAGAGTGGCTGACCTCAGGGCTGCTTCCATAAGCCTGGAGCCTGTTACGGTGCCAAAGGGAGATGGCGAGTGGGTTAAATATGAATTTGAGCTTAATCCCGAATGTCTGAAAGATTGCGAGAACGGAGCACTTTCGGTGTGTCCGGTTATGGAATTTACCGCAGACGGTACTACTAAAATATGTGTAACCTCTGAAGAAATGATTCCTTTCCTGAGCTTTGAACTCGCAGAATAAAGGAAGGTAAATATGAAAAATAAAAAAGGTATAATTGCAGCTTTGCTTATTGCATACTTCATCCTTGCGAATGTGCCTTTGGTATTTGCGGAAGCTGAAGAACTTTCTGTTCTGGACCGGTATATCGAAATTGAAGCCGAGAGCGGAATTATTACCGAAGGTTCTAATATCACTGTGGAAGAAGATACCTCTGCTTCGGGTGGAAAATATATAATGATACCCGTTTCTTCTCCATCCTCGGAGACCAACAGCATAACCTTTAATTTTGGAGAAATTAAAAGAAAAGCATTTTATTACGATATCTATTTCAGAGTAAGAAAGGCATCTACCAACAGTCCCGCATTATATTATTCGGTTAACGGAGGGAGCTATAATTCCGTGTGGCCGGATAATACATCTTCATGGAAATGGTGCAAAGCGGGAACAGTAAGTATCGCGAAGGGAAATGCAACAATAAAATTCAAGAATTATTCCTCCCGTGGTGCCAGAATTGATAAAATAATTCTTACCACGTCAAAAACCTTCGTTCCCACCGGTATCGGTGAGTGTCCGAAGGAGGTTTTTGAAGAAGGATATGTAAATGCTTACTCATCAGAAATTGCTGAGCAGTATCCGCTGGCAGATAAGCATCCCAGACTTTTTGTTTCGCCGGATGAGATTGATTCCTTGAGGAAGCGTCTTGAAAATGCGACGGATACAAGAAAAACCTACTATAATTATATGCTTGAGCAGGTTAAGACGAGTAAAGACTGCATTCTTCCGTCTGAGTATACAACATCGAATTACAACACAAGTCTGCTTGCTTACATTGAGCTTAATGCATTTCACCATCTGTTATATAAAGACACACAGAGTGCATCGAATGCTATAAACGGAGTAATAAATTATCTTAATACTCTTGAATATTTATACAACGGTAACGGTGACGGGAGATTCTTTATGTCGGTTCAGATTGATGCTGTTGAAACTGCATCAATAGTGTATGACTGGTGTTATTATGCGATGACGGAGCAGCAGAAAAAGGATATTATTCATCTTTGTATAACCCATCTTTCAAATCACGA
>JAZQFU010000153.1:0-2780 GCA_045539675.1 Clostridia bacterium
GATGTTTTTTAAAAGTCGGTCTTCAAACTGAGGACGGTTAAGACCTTTGAGGATTATTTCCCCGTATTTTACCATTATTATATCGTTCATAGGATATACCTCCTTTTATGTGATGATTAAACATTAGTGAAAAGTTCCGGTGACATCCCTTTGGGATGCAAATTTAATGCTACTTCGCAATTTCTGATTACGCTGCGAGTCGTCAACCAAAGGCTTCGCCCCACCCACAGGAGGGGGAGAAGCTGTCACGCAGTGACTGATGAGGGGGATTATATATTAAAGATTATTCAATATATCCTCACATACACCGTGAAAATTTTTATTTATATCTGAATTTGAATATCTCAATACTCTTATTCCTATGCTATTCAGGAATCGATCTCTTTCCCTATCGCTCTCAATTCCTTTTTCTTCGTAATGTTGCGAACCGTCAAGTTCAATAACAAGCTTTGACGATGCTATATAAAAATCCACAATATATTTCTTCAGAATTTTTTGCCTGTGAACTGTTACAGGCAGATTCTTAAGAAAATCGTACCAAAGGTGTCTTTCCTCTTTCGTCATATTTTTTCTGAGTTTTTGTGCATTGATTAACAACCTCGGATTCTTTGAACTCATTTTTCTCCTCATCCGCCTCGTACCTCGGCACCTTCTCCTTGCACGGAGAAGGCTTGCTGTGCTCCTATTCAAAGGCTTCGCCCCACCTACGGGAGGTGAAAGCTGCTTCGCGATTCCTAATTCTTGATTCTCAGCCTTTTTCTGAGCAGTTCAATTTCCCGCTTTATAATTTCCGAAGCTGCTTTGATTTCTTCCTCTGTGTTTTCAAAAGAAAGGCTGAATCGGATTGCAGAATCATAGATTTTTTTATCAAAGCCCATACGGGCGAGTACGCTTTTTTTATCCTTGAAATTGGAGTTGCAGGCGGAACCGCTTGAAACATAAACTCCGTGCATTTCAAGAGTATGAAGAATAATCTCTGAACGGATTCCCGGGAAGGATGCATTTAAAATGTGAGGCGCACCGTTTTCGGGAGAATTTATTTCAACTCCACCCAGGTTTTTAAGCTCATTTTTCAGAATTGTTTTAAGAGAACAAAGTTTTTCTCTGTTTTCCGAAGCATTTTCCGAATGAATACGAACTGCCTCGGCAAAGCCGCAGATTCCGGGAAGATTTTCCGTGCCGCTTCTGATATTGCCCTCCTGACCGCCGCCGTGAATTATGGGGGCAAGCCTTATTTTCGGAGAAACCCAGAGAGCACCAATTCCCTTGGGGCCGTTTATTTTATGGGAGCTTAAGGAAATCATATCCGCTCCGTGAGTCTTAACGTCTATATCAAGCTTCATATATGCCTGAACGCAGTCACTCATAAAAACTGTATTCTTATTCTTTTCTGCAATAATCTGCTTTATTTTTGCAGTATCGGTAATATATCCCGTTTCGTTATTTACGGTCATTACGGAAACAAGAGCGGTATTTTCATCCACCGCTGAAGAAAGAAATGCATAATCGGGAATTCCCTCAGAGGAAACCGGAAGCATAACAACCTCATAGCCCTCCCCTTCAAGAAAAGCACCGATATTTGAAACCGAGGCATGTTCACCCGCAGAGATTATAATCTTTTTTCCCATTCTGGGATTTTTCTTAAGATATCCGAGAATCGCAAGATTATTGGATTCAGTACCTCCCGAAGTAAAAATTATTTCTTCCTTTATTGCATTTATCGAAGAAGCAATTATTTTTCTTGCTTCCTCCCTTTCTTCCTCTGCCGCAAGACCTTTACGGTGAAGAGAAGAGGGATTTCCGTAGCAATCAAGGTATATTTTATTTATTTTTTCCACAACTGAGGGTAATACCCTTGTTGTGGCAGAATTATCAAGATATATTTCCATTTTAGTCTCCCGGTTTGAATTTACACTATTGCATCAGTATATATTATTTTACTATATATGTGTAAATTTTTCAATCCTTTTTGAGCATTTCCGGGAATTAATTTTCTTTTCTTTACATCTTACGTCTGTAATTATATCATAAGCAGAGTACCATTTAACTCCCTTTGCTTAAAATTCATTACAAGTTTTGATTCTTTTATTTCATTTTTTCTCCTCATCCGTCATTCTCTACTCCTTCCACCGCAAGCCGTCCCCCGTCTCGCTGCGGCTCGGTCACAAAGGCTCCTTCTTAGAGGGAGCTGTCACGAAGTGACTGAGGGAGTGCGGCTCTGACAGTATGCCCATACTGTCATTCACTACCGAAATGCCGCTTCGCTACCTCCAAGAGGAAGGCTTGGTGAAGAAAGTTCGAATCTCCGACGGCTAGCTGTCGGGGAGCTATAAAGTATTCGAAGTGTTTCGCAATGCGCAGCAGCCGTGCGGCGACTGAGCACCCGGTTGGGGGTTGTGGGGATTGCAAAGGGGAAAGGGGAATTCGGAATCCCCTTAAGCCCTTTGCATGGTATAGCTAAATTAAAAAATATTATTGTGAAATTTTCAAAATCGTTTTTGAAATCAAAAAACAATAACACCAAGGTTCATCACCTCATCCGCCTCGTACCTCGGCACCTTCCCATCCCACAGGGGAAGGCTTTTTTGGAAGTTCGACTTTCCGGCGGCTAGCCGTAAAACATTCGAATCTTCAGGAACAATGAAAAAAGAGGAAAAGCCTCATGACTTTTCCTCTTTTTAATCAGAATTATTTTCAGTTTTTCTTAAGCACAATTGCCGTCCAGCCGTCGTCTCTTTTGATTTCAACGATTGCAAAGCCGTTTTCACCGGCGGATTTTA
>JAZQFU010000154.1:0-15494 GCA_045539675.1 Clostridia bacterium
CAGAATACTGGTTAGAGGTTTTATTCAAGGTTAATGCAATAGATAAGCAGACATACGATAATTTGAACAATAAATGTGGAACGATTCGCAAAATGCTTATTGCATCTGTTACTACTGCAAAGAAGAAATGAATTGTCAAACCTGTTTGAGGTGATAAAGATGAAAAAGAAAATAGTTGCAATTTTTGTTATAGCTTTTGTTATTTTTATAATTGGTGGATGTAATTCTTCGTTAGAGAATAAAGATATTAGCGATATAGAAAATACAGTAAAAGACATTAACGAAAATTATTCTCGTTATACGGACGGTGTTTTTAATTTTACTGTTGTTTATCCGGCAATATGGGGAAGTGAATGCTTAGCGTATTATGAGGCTACTGAAACAAGAAATGCTTCTCCTGATTCCGGTATTTATATATATGTCAATGGCAATAAAGAAGATTATATGTATGTTTATGGTCAACATGGGACTATAGGGATGTTGAACGAGAGTATGTTTGAAAAACAGCATTTTAAAAACAGCTACGACAAATGTGGAACACTTTATATAGAAGAAATTGACGGTAAAACAAATGGACAATTGTTAATGGATGATAATAAGCATATTTCTGTGATTTTCAGTATGAATTCAAAAGTTTTTCAGGAAAACAATCAGGAAATTATGCATATCTTACATAGTATCGAGTATTAATTTCTATCTTAACTTTATATAAACTACTGCTAACAAAGTTTGGCATCTAAATCGTTCACTAATTTTATAATGAATTCTTGCGAATTCTCGATATGTCATAAATGACTCGATATGTGCCTCGCACTCGATATGTCGCTGACGCAACGAGAATTCATATCATATCAAGTTTTGTAGGGAAGGGGCTTGCTCCTTCCGGAAAACATATCGATTTTGTGGAACAAGATATCAAGCAGACGAAGCCTTTATAGCGATAAAAAGCCGGGCATTTGAATCGTATAATCAATCCGTACAATGCAGGGGTCGGCGGTTTCCGACGAACCGTAACAGGTATAACTCATAATAAGGGGTGGTGAAATATGAAAAATATTAATTGTCTGAGATGTAATACAGAAATGAGAAACTATGGCATAAGAAAAATTCAGTTAGGTGAAACGGGCTGGATTCTTGGAGATTTGCCAAATCTTCTTGCAGGCTCTATTGAGGTTGATATATATGTATGCCCACAATGCGGTAAAATAGAGCTTTTTCAGGCTGAAGCTGAAAGTGAAGATGGTCTTGCAATGGTAAAATGTCCAAAATGCGGGAAAATGCACGAGTGTGACTATCCGAAATGTCCTTTCTGCAAATATGATTATTATAAAAGATAACAGATATATTATAATAAAGGAGAAGAAAAAATGGTAAAACACATTATACTCTGGAAGCTTAAGGAAGAATTTAATACCGATGAGGTGAAGAAGGGAATTAAGGAAGGGCTGGAAGGACTTATGGGAGTTGTTCCGGGTCTTCTTGAAATAAAGGTTCAGACCGAAGCCCTTGCATCCTCAAATACAGATGTAATGCTTTATTCGGTATTGGAAAATGAAGAAGCACTTAAAGGATATGCAGTTCATCCGGAGCATGTGAAGGTGGCAGATACAAAGGTTCGGCCCTTTACCGAACTCAGGGCATGCATAGACTACGAGGCATAATATTAAAGTCATCCTTGGTATCAAGGATGACTTTTTTAATTGTTTTTTCTGTATTCACTGGGAGTTGTGCCAAAATGACTCTTGAAGGCTGTAGTAAAATAAGAAAATTCATTATATCCTACAAGCTTTGCAATTTCTGATACGGGTGTTTCGGTAAATATAAGATATTCACTTGCGGTCTGCATTTTTAAATCTATTATGTATTTTTTCGGAGATGTGCCAAACACCGATTTGAAAATTCTGCAGAAGTAAGCCGGAGTAATCTTACATAAATCTGCAAGATATTCGATTGATATATCATCCTTAAGATAGTTTTCTTTTATGTATTCGTCTGCGACTCTGATAGCGTAATAATTTGTTTTTTCAATGCTTATATTCCTCAGCTTGTCGGCAACGGCAGCAAAGATTTTATAAATTTCCTTTTTTATTTTCAGCTGATAGTTGTTTTCCTTTAAATGGTAGATATGATAAATGCTTCTGAAGGAGTTTTTCACCGTATCACTCATAAAATCAAGTGTAAACGGAGAAGAAAATATGTTTTCCGAAAGAACTCCGGGAATTTCCGCATGAAAAAATACTCCGATTATTTCCGTCGGATATTCAATTGCTTCTGTAATGAAATGGGAATTGGGCGGTGAAAAACATATGCTGTTTGCCTGAAGGATTGAGTCAGTTTTTTCATTGCGTCTTGAGTATTTTCCTTTCAGAGTAAAGTGCATCTTAAAGTAGTCTTTGGCAGGGCTGTTAAATCTCCAGCTTTTGTTTTGTACGTCATAATCCACGGAGAGTAATTCGGTAACAATGATGTCTGAGGTGGAATGAATTTGATTGCTGAAAGGATGTTCCATTTAAGTCTCTCCAATCCTTTTTAGTTTAGAAAATTAACAATTATGTTAAAAAATTTAAAATGAAAAATCGATTAATAATTTCTTCAAAGTCTATTATAATCTACATTATTGTGTTTGTCAATCAAAAGAAACCAATATCAGAAAAATATAAATTTATCTGTTATTTAAAATTGAATTCAATATGGACTCTGTGCTATCATAATATTACAAAACAGAAAGGGTGGATATTATGAAAAAAACTGTTGCAATGCTTCTTATTGTTAGTTTGCTTTGTTCGGTGTGTCCGGTATTTGCAGATAGCATAGAAGAAACTGACTATATTGAAGACGAGGTTATCTGGTCTTCGGATTTTGAAGTATGGGAAGCCGGCGAGTCTCCTTCGGGAAGAGGTAATGCGAATGCTATTACTCCGTCCGAATGGGTGAATGTGCCAAGTTCAACCGGAGGATGCGTTGTTGAAGATGAAAGTTCGGGTAATAAATATTACAGATTCTATAATAACGGCACTACAAACGTTACCCAGACTTTTATGCAGACCTTTAATATGACAACTCAGGATCTTTCTGCGTTTAAAGTAGAGTTCGATGTGAAGACAAACGGAGTTGCCTTCAATTGCAGATGGAAAAGCGGAAGTCAGATAACATATTTCGTGAATCTTACCCGTGGTGCAGGCAGAGTCTACTCAAAGACATTTCTTCCCACTCAATGGAATCATATTGAAATCATTGTTGATGATAATAAAAATATGATGAAAATTATGTTAAATGACCTTCTCGCTGCTGAAACTGTTTTTCAGGAAAAATGGGAGGCAAACAAAGCATACAGTAATTGCTATACCGCTGCCACTCTTTTCCCCGGAGATGAAGTTTTGCTTGATAACTGGAAGCTGACACGACTGATACCGGAATATGATGCGGAAGAGATAACAAAGCCGGAAACAGAGATAAAGATTGATTATATTCCCTCAACTAACGGAATTCCGGAAATCAAAGATATTGGGGAGAAAATAGGCGAAGCTGCATGGAATCAGACTTCAACAAGAACCCAGGGCGGTATGACGAAATTCGGTCACAGAACATACGTTTCAATGAATGCCGATCCGGCATATATTAATGAGTTCGATACCCTTACGGGAGAATATATCGCAAGCTTTAATGTTGATGATAACAGCTTTTATTATGCTTTTCAGCCCGGTTCGGACGGAAAAATCCATCATTCCAACGGAGAAGCCTGGTTTATATATGATCCTGCAACTAAGAAGAGTGAAAAATATAAAGTATGTTATGATAAAAAAACATCGACTGCATGGGGAATGAATCCCGGAGCAGATGATGACAGAACTGTTCTTTATACTGCTCATAGCAGCGGAACCGATGCTGTTGAATATAACGTGAAAACCGGTCAATACAGAATATATGAAAATGTAACCGACGGAATGAAATATATGCACGGTGCAACCGGAAATGATAAATATCTTTTCACTTCTGCCGGTGATGATGCAGGAACCGAAAAAATTATAAGAGTAGATAAGGAAACAGGCGAAAAGAAAATATGGCAGAATACATCAGAAATTACAGCAGGAAACTGTCCTCATTGTGTAGTTGTCGGAGACAAGGTTTTTGCCGCAATCCGTCAGTGGGTATTCTGCATAGATATTGAAACAATGCAGGAGGTTGCCCGTTTTCCCACCGGAGGACGAGGCGGCAGGCAGAGAATTACATATGTTAAGCCCGACGGCGACCCGGATATAATTTATTTTATGTCTGAAAATCAGGTCGGACTCAACTCCTTTAATCTTAAAACCTATGAAGTCAAAACCAGCATAGAAAAATTTAATTTATCCATGGAAAATCTCGGAGTAATTGAATTTGGAGAATGGATTCAGAAAAAAGACGGTTCTTGGGCAATATATGCATGTGTCGGTGATAGTCACGTTGCATTAATAACTCCCGGTAATCCTGAAATTGAATATATTGAGCTGAAAACTCCTGATACCGGAATAGGATCAGCTGTTCAGGCCAACTATTATTATGTAACAAGAGATGATATCTTGTATACCGGCGGCTACCGTGCAGGAGTAAATGCTGTTGACTTAAAATCAAATACCCCCATATTCTCTGTTAAGCAGAATTCTCAGCACGGTATCACGGAAGCAAACGGAATGATTTTCTGCGGAACATATTCTTCGGGCTTCTTTTATATGATAGATCCCGAAAAGCCGGTTGTTTATAAAACGGATAATCCGAAATTCTACTACGAATCAAAATACGGATGCCGTCATTATAATGTTTTCCAGACAAATGCAGGCTTCTGTATGCATTGTGCAATAACCGATTACGGCGGAGATAACGGAGGCGTGGTGCTTTCCACCTATGCAAACGGCAAGCCGATGGCAAAAGAATATGGTGCCTTTATACCGGGAGAAAATATTACGGGTCAATGCTATAAGGATGGATATATTTATGCATCTTCTACTATTATAGTCAATCTGCATGAGCCTCACGAGGAAGCTCATATTGCTAAAATTGATGCACGTACCGGCGAGCCGGTAATAGTTAAATCTTATGATATTCCCGATGTGGGACCTCTTAAGGTTATCAGCGAACCGGTTATCGGACCTGACGGATATCTTTACGCAGTTGCAAATCAGGGGGTTACTCTTCTTTGTATAAACCCCGAAAATATGGAGCTTGTTCGTTACAAGAGCTATTATAAACAAAGAGAAACCACGAATACATATCTTGGAGATTTAATGCTTATGGGAGCTGACGGGGTTCTTTATACAACTATGGGAGACCAGCTCCATGCTATAAATATCGAAACCCTTGAGGCTGTTATGCTTTGGGGAAATCTTACCATGTTTACCATAGATAACGACGGAAATATAATCAAAAGTTTTGGAACAAATTCCAGCGGAAATGAGCTTGTTTATTTAAGCGTTAATCAGAGGCAAAGACTTGATATAATGATTCAGAATGCGGAAAAGTATTATAAGGAAGAGGATTTCTCCAAAACAAGCTGGAAGATTTATGAGAACGCTCTTTCTGATGCAAAAGCAATTGATTTATATAAGGATTCTGATGAAAAGGTCAGAAATGCTGCAAGAAAGCTTACCTTTGCCATTAAGGATTTGCAGACAAAATATGATGAGGAAGCAGGGTTTGCATATGTTTTCGGTGATAACCTTGCAGCGTTTGCAGATATGACCGGCTATGAAGATGCTGAAGCTTTAAAAGCAGTAAATACCCTTAAGCATTCAAAAATCATTTCCGGGCTTAATAACAAAACCTTTGCGCCGGAAAAAGCAATAACAAGAGCGGAATTTGTTAAGCTTCTCACGGTTATTGAAGGCTGTGATGATGAAACTGCAGAGGCACATGAATTTTCTGATGTTGCAAGAGAAAGCTGGTATTATGATTACGTTCAGGTGGCATATTCAAAGGGCTGGATAAACGGAAAAACAGAAACTGAATTTGCGCCCAACGATATCATAACCGAAGAGCAGATGATACTTATCTTAAACAGAATAAAGCCGGAGGCTTTTGAGCAGGGAGAGGCGAAGGAAACCACCAGAGCTGAAGCAGCAAAACTCCTTTATGCTTACATTAATAAGTAAGGTGAAGATAATGGTGAAAAGATTAATAGCATTAGTGCTTGTATTGACCTCACTTGCGGGAGTTATATTTGCTCCCGCAGGTGCAGAGGAAAACGAAGAGGAGTATTGTATTTTCTGGTCGGAGGATTTTGATAAGGGATACTCTGAAACTGATGCTTCGGTAAAGAATTTTGATAAATACCAGGTTGCGAATACGGTTTTTGATGACGGAACGACTGCGGAAGTTCCCTCGTTCTGGGACGGAACATATAATTACTCTACAAGCAAAAACACGAGAGACTTCAATACCAAGGTTGTAAGAAGAGTGGAAAACGGTAACGGAATGATGTCTTTTCAGCGTGTGGGGTCGGGAACAACACAGGAAATATATATAGAAAAAACCTTTGATGAAGCCCTTGATCCCATCCCTGAGCTTATAGTTGAATATAAGGTAAGATTTACGGTTTTCAGCGGCTCATATCATTCCTTCAATCTCAGAACTGCAACCGGCGCTTATCCTACCCGTATTCAGGGGCCGCAGTTCAGCAGAGGATACGGTAGAATCCTGAATGTGAACAGAGATTTGGCTAAAGAGGAATGTCCCGTCTTCTCTTATGGCAGTGCGGCTAAGCCTTCAACAAAATGGTATACGGTAAGGGTAGTTCACAGCAACAAAACAAATACCCGTAAAACTTATATTGACGGAGTTTATTACGGTGAAGCAGATAATGCTTCAGGTGCAACATACTATAAAAACGGAAAGTATTCGCTGAGATTTGAGTGCTACTGCATTTCCACCGGTTCAATCGTTGATGTTGATGATATAAAAGTAATGACTAAAAGCTCATTGTCTTCGAAAACTCCGAAAATAATGCAGAACGGAAGTGTTGTCAGTGAGTATGAATATTCTGATGAGCCGCTGTCTGTTTCTGCGGATGTTATAAACTATTCGGGAACTGAAAAATCGGCAACGGTGTATTTTGCGGCATACGGTTACGATTCCGAGGGAAAGCATTCTCTTGTTGCATCTGATTTCGCGGTAGAAACCGTTTTGCCGGGTACTCAGAAAACAATTACCACAAAAGGCTTGTCGCTTCCTGCAGGAGTAACGGATATTAAGGCATTTGTGTGGGAGAATCTGAAGCCTGTTTCTCCGGTGGCAACCGCTGATAAGGCAACGTTTACCTCGTCAGCCAATGGCATGCCTGACTTTACAGGTTATAAAGAAATCGGAAATGTTTCTTTTTCCGTAAAAACAGGTGCGGCTTCAACGGGATATACTGCGGACGGACTGAGAACATATATTGCAATGATAGGAACTCCCGGATATGTTTTTGAATTTGATATCTATACGGGAGAATTTCTTAATTCCTATGAGTCCGGAAGCGGACTTCAGCATGCAATTAAGGTTGGTTCAGACGGCAAGGTATATACAATGCCCGTTACGGGAACCGAGCTTTGGGTATATGATCCTGCTACCGGCGTAAATACTTCAGTTGAGAAAATATCCGTCAATGCTTCACATACGTGGCATATGAACTACGGAGCAACAAACGACGGTGAAGAAGACAGAAGCATGCTTTATATGCCGCTTATGGGAAAGGAATACGCTACTAAGGGAACTCCCGTGATTGAGTATGATATTGATAACCGGAAAGCAACGGTATATGAAGGCTTCGACCCGGGATGCAAGTATTCCCACGCTGCAACCGGTGACGGGAATTATGTTTATGCGGCATCCTCGGATTCAACTGAGGTCGCAACTGTTTCCAGGCTTGATAAGAAAACCGGAGAAATGGTTGTTTATGAGGATGAAAAGGGAAGAACCACCGGCAGTGTAACCTTCCTTAAAATTATCGGGGATTATATATTCACCAGATTCAGCTCGTCCATAGTTGTTATAGATAAGGAAACAATGCAAAAAGTGGATGAATTCGAGGGTGGAAGAGGTCAGTCGGATTGTATCACGGAGCCTGATCCCTTAAATCCCGATATTGTTTATTTCAATTCTAACGGCGGAACAAAGCTCTGGTCATATAATCTTAAAACAAAAGAACGTGTAGTTGCAATGAATACCGATACCGTTTACGGTAATATTGTCAGATGGGATTTCGGCAGATGGTTCCCCGATAAAGACGGAAATATGGGAATCGTGGGAATAGGAGGAAATCCCGATAATCCCGGGTTGTTTCATCTTTTTCCTTCCGCTCAGGTGATGAAACATATTTATACCTCCCTTGATAATAACTATCTCGGAATCCCCACGAAGCCTTCATATTTTTATGTATCGAGAGATGATATTCTGTATACGGGAGGGCATGAAGCAGGTCTTAACGGCTTTAATTTAAAAACAAATGAGCTTGTTTTCTCTGTTGAAAACGGAAATCAGCACGGTATGACAATGGTTGACGGAAAGCTTTTCGGAGGTTCTTACGGAAACGATGCATTTTATATGTATGATCCCAAAAAGCCGGTTTCCAGGTCTAATCCGAAAAAAATCGGGGCAACAAGCGGTGTTAACAGATATTATCATACCACCGACACTAATGCAGGCTTCGGCTTAAGTGCCGGAATCGCCGATTACGGCAATCCTGAGGGAGGAGTTATTCTTGTTACTTATCTTGACGGGGCTCCAAAAATGAAAATCTTCATTGGAGTAATTCCCGGAGAGAATATACTCGGTGTTGAGTATAAGAACGGATATATTTATGCAAGCTCAACAATCAAAGTTCCCCAGCATGAGAATGAGCAGCATGATGAAGCGCACGTTGCAAAAATTGATGCCGGAACCGGAGAAACAGTACTTATGACGACTGTTAACTTTGACGGACTTCCAAAAACAACCCAGATAGGTGAAATTCGCTTCGGGCCCGACGGACTTCTTTACGGTATCGCAAATGCAGGACAAACGGTATTTGCACTTGACCCGGACGATTTAAGCCTTGTGAAGTATAATTCAATTCTTCCGGATAAATCACCTTCGGCAGGATATTTGGGGGCAACCATGATTCTTGGAGCGGAAGGTAACTTTTATGCAGCTATTTCAAATGACCTTTATTGCATTAAGCCGGATACTCTTGAAGCCAAAAAGCTATATGGCAGCTCATCGTATTTCTGTCTGGATAATGATGGCAATATATTAAAACGCTCGGGAGAAAACGAATTATCCGCCTTTAATGTCAATAAAAGACAGCGGCTGGAAATAATGATTCAAAATGCTGAAAAGTATTATAAAAGGGAAGAGTATTCCGCAGAAAGCTGGGATAATTTTTCAAAAGCATTGAGTGAAGCGAAGGCGATTGATATTGTTGCTGCATATCTTCCGGAGATTTCAGCTGCGGCGAGAAAGCTTAGCTTTGCAATAAAGGATTTACAGACGGTTTATGACTATAATGCCGGTTTTGCATTTCCCTTTAAATAGCATTTTTATTTGTTCATAATAAGGAGGTATAAATATGCATGGTAAAAAATTTCTTACTATGATACTTTCTGCCTGTATGATAGCAACGGGTTGGGTGCCGGGCTATGCAGCGGAAACAGAGAATGATGAAACTGTTTATCTTAACTATCAGTTTGAGAAAAATGCAGAAAGCGAAATTGAAGCTTTGAGAAAAGCTACCCAAAGCAGATATGCAAATTTTGCAACATCAGCAGCTCATATAAACAGCGAGGACGGAAAGCTTGTTTTTACCGGCTTTGCAAACGGCTCGGCTGCATCTTATATGACAATCCCAAAAATTGTTTCAGATGATTCCGCCTCAAAAGAAGCTGTTCTGGAGTATAAGGTTAAACTGATAGCAAGCGTCAGTCAGTTTTATCTGGGATATGATTCAACAAGATTCCAGGGTGATACAAATTTTGTTCATACAAATTCAAGCGGTGTTGCATGGAAGCAGACTGATGCAAATGCTAAAAACTATGTAGTCAAATCAGACGTATACGGTGGACTTAATGCATGGCATACATTTGCTGTTAAATACAGTAATACAGAGCATACAAGAACCCTTTATATAGACGGTGTTGAGTATGGTACCAACAGCAATGACGGTGCAGCAGCCGATAATTACTGGTTTGATAAAGGAATGCTTCAGTTTACCTTTAAGCTTTATAATCATAAAACAGCAGCGGATAAAGCCTTGTTTGAATATATAAAAATATATTCTCCCGCTGAAAGCGTAGGTTTTAATGCATATTCGGGCTCATATGATCTTAATACCGTTAACCTTGATTTTAATACTACAATTACAACACTTTCGCCTGAGATGATAACGGTAAACGGAGAGCCGGCACTTGACGTTTATCTTGTTGATGACGAAGAACAGATTTATACTGTTGTTCTGGAAAATGCCCTGCAGCCTTCAACGGAATATGAGGTTTGTGTTGACGGAGCAATTGACAGCATTGCAAGGACGGTAAACAGTGCCTCCGCGTTCACAACAAGAGAGAAGGCATTTTATATCAATAATATCAGAGTTGAAAATGACTTCGGCAAGCTTGAAGCGTTATCATCAGGAGATGCAACTCTTTATGCGAATGCAGTTAATGAATGTGTAAGTCCTGAAAGCTTTACATTTTACGCACTTCAATATGACGGAGACGGATATATGAATAAAGATAATGTCTTCTCCCGGGATTATACTGCTGAAGAGAATCCCGTAAATATTTCCGAAGAGCTTTCAATATCTGAGAATTCCGAAAAGCTTTCGGTTTTTGCTTTAAGGAGTGAGGAGGTTCCCGTTCCTGTTTCTGGTGCTGTTAATTATAATACGGAGGGCGTGGAAGAATCTCCGCTTACATATAACATCGGTGAATATGAGGGTAATGCGGAAGCAAACATCAAAATAAACGATGACTATTCCGGAGTCACCGTAACCGTGGATATTAAAGACGAAACCGATCGTGCGGTTGGACTTATAGCAAAATATAAAGGTAACACGGAGTATATTGCATACGGTAAAACTGCCGATGGAACAGTTTCCTTCAATCTTCCCTTAAGAGAAGAAATGGTTGGAGAATACAGCTTCGTTTACGGTGTTGAAGGTGGAAGTGAAGCTATAGACGGTGGCACTGTGGAATACTATTCTCCTGCATTTACGGAGAGAATGATAGCTGAATGCATTAACTCGGAAAATGCTACGTGTGAAACTGTTGCTGAATTTGTGTCTGCTCTCGGCGGTTATCTTAAGCTTGATATTGAAGGGCTTGAAATGGTAGATGATGATTCATATGTTTACAGCAAGGTTCTTGATATAAGAGATTCAAAGGAAGGAAATGAATTTTCATCACACGTTGAGCTTGCCGATGCATTTTCATTGGCAATAAAGCTTGCACGTATTTATGAAGGCAACGGAACGGAAGGAATTCTTGCGAAGGGAACGGAAATAGGCATTGATGAGCAGACTGTAAATACCTTCAGCGGGCTTATTTCCGATTCTGCAAGAGCTTATGTTTCAGAAAAGCTTAAAGGAACAGATTATTCCGATCTTTCCGTTCTGGCGGAAAGCGTTAAGAAATACGCAATTGTCGGGGGATTATATAAGGCATCTCACTACAGTCTGGCGGATACCTTCATCGGGATTTACGGTGAAGAGGCAGGCATAAATGTTTCAGCATATAAATCCCTGAGATATCCCGAAAAGGTTGCGAAGAAGATAATCGGAACCGAATATGAAAGTATTACTGATTTTGGTGATGCTGTCAAAGTCGCGGTAACCGCACAGGCAAGAGCCGAGGCAAGTCAGAGCTCCGGTTCATCCGGTGGCGGCGGAGGCGGCGGTGGAGGAAGCCGCATTTCCGGAACAACCTATACGCCCGATAAAAAAGAAGATGTAAAAGAAGAAATTAAAGAAGAAAAACCAATAAAGAGCTATTCCGATGTAAAGGTTGCTGACTGGTTTTATAATGACGTTATGTGGGCAACCGGAGAAGGATTGTTTATAGGAACAAGTGAAACAACCTTTGCTCCTTCCATGAACTTAACCTGGGAGCAGATAGCAATTGTGCTTGGCAGAATAGGTCATACTCTTGATAATAAAAACGGCTCCGAGGATATTTTAAGAGGGGATTTTGCAGAAGTGCTTTATAATTTCCTTGCTGATAAAACTCAGTATAAAACCCGTGACGAATGGATTAGCGGTACTAAAATCTTCATTGGTGATCAGAACGGAGATATGATGTTTGAAAAAACTCTCACCCGTGCTGAGTGCTGCACTGTATTAAGGAGGATTTCAAAATGAAAAAATTAATAGCTTTAATCCTCATTGCAGGAGTAGTTTTGAGCATGCCGGTATTTCCGTCATATGCTGCTGCAGAGACGGAAAGCAAGGCAGAGCTCCTTTATAAGCTGGGATGCATAGATGAAGAAGATTTCACCTTTCTTTCGGGAAACAGTTCTGTTTCAAGAGCTCAGTTTGCAGATATGCTTTGTAAGGTTGCAAAGCTTAGCCCGGTAAACAACGTGATGTTTAACGATGTTTCCGAAGATGATGATAACTATGAAGCGATATGCGGCGTTAGCGGAAGCGGAATAATGAAGGGAGACGGAAACGGAAACTTCAATCCCAAAAAAACCGTAACCGAGCTTGATGCTGTTGTAAGTATCCTGAGATTTTTGGGATATGAAGAATATGCAACCTATAACGGCGGATATCCTGCAGGATACTATGCAACCGCAAGAAAAACCGGGTTGCTGAGTGAAACGGGAGGAATAACCTCCGATGAGCTTAAGGGTAATAAACTGTCAGTTCTTCTTGCAAATATGCTTGATGAACCCTTATACAGCATAACCTCCGTAGAAGGAGATTCCTACGAAAAAACAGCAACAGAAGAAACTGTTCTCAATATGTATTATTCTGCCGGCAGAATAACTGATGTTATTACCGGAAATACAGGCACTCTCCTTAATTCTGCCAAAGAAACCGGAGGAATTATCGTTGGTGAAAGGTTTGTTTCCGTCGATGATTCGGAATTCGATAATCTCATCGGTATGCATTGTGATGTATATTATAGCCTTGAGGATAATTCTCTCATCTATATTGAGCCTACTGAAAAAAATGAAATCGAAGTTATTCCGTCATACGATATCATAAGTGTATCGGGCGGAGATATTACCTATGAAATATCAGAGGGAAAAGAGAAAAAAGTAAGCTTTCCTTCGGATGCATATATTCTTTATAACGGACGGCATCTCAAACACTATACTGAGTCAGTAATAAGTGGTATTGATGCAGGTGAGGTTAAGCTTATTGATAATAATTCAGACGGAAAAATTGAAGTTGTATCTGTAATTTCTTATGAAACGGTTATAGTAGACAAGGTCAATTCAGAGGATGAATTAATAACATTTAAATATGGTATGGGGTCTGTTTCCAAGCAGGATTTAAGAGATGTATTCATTTACGGTTCAAATGGCAGAACAGGTTTGGACTGGCTCCATGAATGGGATGCCCTTGATATTCTTAAGGATGACAACGGAAAAGTCGTTATGATTTATGCGGCAGGTAAGGTAGAAAGAAAATCGGCAACAGGTGTTGTTGTTGATTCAAAAAAGGGTTATATAACCTTTGATGACGAAACCACGGCTCCCGTACGTCTGGAAGCATTGAAAAAGCTCGATACTCTTGAACTTAATGTTAAATACGGATTTTCCTTTGACAGTCTGGGCAACGTGGTTGCATTCACGAAGGATACGCTGGATAAAATCTGCGTTCTTATTGCTGCCGGTGAACAAGGCTCTCTTGAACCGACTCTCAGAATAAAGTATTATTCGGAAAACGGGAAAATCGAAAGAAAAGAGCTGGAAGGAAACATCAAGCTGAATAACGTTTCACGCAATATGGATAATGCTTCAGATTACAATTTGGTTAAAGAAACTCTGGAAGCATCAGAAGGAGACCTTGCTGAAATCAATACATCCAATAACGGAAAAATTGAATCTATCAGTATAATGGAAAAGGTGTATGATTCAGGCAGATCAGCAGTAAGTACTTATCTTAATAACTATGCAACCGCAGTTTGTCCTTCAGGCGGTGAGCAGTATTTCGTGAAAAAATCTGCAAAAGCTTTTTACGTGCCGAATGAATTGTCTAACGTTACGGAATCTGATTTTGCCATTAAAAACGTTACTGCCGTAGGAACAAGAACAATTGCAGTAGTAGTTTATAAGAAATTCGGAAGCGATGATGTTGATGCGGATGCAGTAAAATTTGTAAAGAATGTTTCCGGAATGGATTCAATGGGCTCTTATGATAATCCCATGCTTGTTTCCGAAAAGTCAAAAGTTTATGTGGAAGATGAAGGTCTCGTATATACAAAGCTTTGTTACTGGCATTCGGGAGGGGAACAAACTGCCCTTGTTAAAGATGAAGATGTAATTGCAGATATCGACGAAGGCGATGTAGCATGGATAGATGTTGACGACGGGGAGATTGTTGGTGTTGTAAAATACTTTGATTATTCCGAGAAAAAGGATTTTTCGCCGGAAACTGCAACTCCCAAAGGCTTTACAGCAAGCAGGAAAATGAATCACGGATATGTTCTTAAAACCTATGATGAATTGTATGAATTTGCAATCAGGCTTTCAATTACGTCAAAGGATTCAGCCGGTAATAATGTGGTAACCGATTCTGAAAAGGTTGAATTGCACCGATATCCCACCTACGGATATGTTTTTGATTCCACCAAGGCAAAGAAGGTTCGTAAAGCAACGCCCGCTGACTTTATAGGTTATGAAACAGATCCGGTAAACTACAGCAATGTATTTGTTCACAGCTCTTATACCACCGATTATATGGCGGTAGTATATAAATAAAAAATCCCTGTGCCGCTCGTTTTTGCAGCGGCTTTTGGGGTTAATAATAAAAAAACAAAAAAAGGAGCGAAAAAAAATGAGAAAACGAATTTTATCAATGGCACTGGCAGTTTGCATAATTGCGGCAATGCTTACTGCAACTGTTTGCGCAGCCGAAACCGGTACAACAGATGATTATACAGAAGCAACGGTATGGCATTATTCTGATTTTGAGGGATTTGCCAGCGGAGCGGATGTAGGAGTAGGCGTACCAAGGGAAGGGTCACAATATGAAACGGGATTTTCATATGACGGCTCGGGAACTTCGGTATTCAGAATCAAAAGAGACGGATCAGGTATAAAACAACATGACGTATGGTTACTTGGTTCTAATACTGCAGAAACCTCGGTTCTTTCGGTTACCGGCTCTCCGGTTCTGGCTGTTGAATACCGTGCGAGAGGACATCTGACCAATGAATCATATTTCGGCACTCCGGTAAGAAGCAGAACCGTTAATATCGGAGGAAAAAACAGGAGAAATGTAGTATGGGATGCTGCGGCAGGAGATATTACCACTGTTGAAGACCAGGAGGACTGGAATA
>JAZQFU010000155.1:0-4935 GCA_045539675.1 Clostridia bacterium
AGCAAGAAAAGTAATTAATTCAAGGAAAAATTGAATTTTCTTCAATTTTTCTACCTTATTCATATGGCATCTGAAGTAGAAACTTCAGTAAACATCTTATTTTATTCCTTTTCTTGCGGTCTGGACTATTTTTACATCCCCATTTTTATAACATTTTTCTTCTTTTATACTCCGTAGGAGTTTCTCCCGTTTCTTTTTTGAATGCCGAACTGAAATATGCGGGATCTGAATAACCTACAAGCTCTGAAATTTCGTTTACAGAGTAATCGGAGTGGACAAGGTATTCCTTTGCACGTTTTATCCTGAGACCTATTATATAGCTCTTTGGTGAAGTGCCGTAGGCTTCTTTGAATACGTGGGCAAAATAGGTAGGATGCAGACTGCATAGCTCCGCCAGTTTTTCAATGCTTATGTCTTCCATTGTATAGTTTTCTTCAATATAGTTAACAGCTTTTCTTATGTTATATAAACCGTTCTGTTTATACATATTTTTCATTGATACTTCAAACAGCAGATTAAGAATTTCGTAACAGAGCTGCTTGGCGGATGTTTTATATCCCGGTGACTTTCTTTGGAGAATATCTTCCATCTTTATAAACATAGGCTTGAAGCTGTTGTATCCTGTCAGAGAGTGGTGATATCTGAAAAAGTTATTATTGATTTTTTCGGGAAGGGAAGCAATGAAATATATTCCGATAAAGCTATGATTTTCACTTATGGAGCGGGCTTTATAGCTGCAATCCGGAGGAAGATATAACATGGAAGGAGCATGAGTAAGATATTCTGTACCATCTACGTTTATAGAGGAAGAGCCCTCTGTTGTCAGATACAGAACGTGACTTGACTCACGCGGATGTTTTTTTGTACGGTCGTATGACCAGGGGTTTGTTCTCCTTTCGGTATATGTTGTGTTAACCTGTGAAATTACAATATCAGAATCAGTTGAAAAAATTGGAATTTCAAAGTTTTCCATAAAATATCCCTCCGTGAAGATTTGGTAAAAAATATTAAAAAATCATAAAAAAATTTTGATTTTTATTAAAAAAAGGCATAATTTTAACCCTTTTGATATTATAACAGAATGAAATCACTATGTCAAACAAATAAGAGCTTATCTGTGAAAGTTAAAGTTTTTCTGTGAATAATCCATTTACATATGTTAGAATTGAGTGTATAATTAAAAAACAAAATATAATACAGGGAGAGATTAAAATGAAAAAGCTTGCTGTTTTACTTGCGGTTATAATGAGTTTTTCAGGCATGGCGTTTGCCGCTGAAAACGAAACCGTATATATTGAAGACAGAACTCTTTTTGCATCGGATTTCGAAATATTTGAGGATGGGGAAGAGCCTTCTGCCCTTCGTAACTCCAATGCAGTTACTCCTGCTGAATGGGTAACTGCCCCCACGGGAACGGGAGGAACCGTAGTTAAGGATGCGGAAACAGGAAATAAGTATTACAGATTCTATAATAATACTGCTTCCAATGTAACCGCAACCTTCAATCAGACTATGAACCCTTCTTCGCAGGATTTTACTGCATTCAAGTTTGAATTTGACGTGAGAACCATGGGCGTGGCATTCAGCGTAAGATTCAGAGATAATGCATCTCAGACTACATACTTTGTAAATCTGGGAAGAAACGCCACTTCAGTATTTTCCAGAAGTATCCAGACAACTCAGTGGAATCATATTGAAATAGTTGTTGACGACGCCAAGAATCAGATGTGGATTTATGTTAACGGAATTCTGGCAGCCAACGAACCCTTCCAGACCAAATATACCCCCGGAAAGAGTCACTGCTATTTTTATGTTACTGCTACTCTTTATCCCGGAGATGAGGCCTTCTTTGATAACTTTGTTTTCAAAACCTTAAAGCCTGAATATGCAGCAGGGGATGAACCGAGTAAAGAGGAATTGATTGTTGAAGAAAAAGTTGACTACAAGCCTTCTCCCAACGGAATACCGGAAATTACAGATAACGGTGAGCAGCTTGAAGCAGCATCATGGAATGTATCTTCAACCCGTACTCAGGGCGGTATGACAAAATTCGGGCACAGAACTTATATTTCTATGAATGCCAACCCTTCCTATATTAATGAATTTGATACATTAACCGGAGAGTATATTGCAAGCTTTAATCTGGAACGTGATACAGGCTTCTATTACTCATTCCAGCCTGCCGCTGACGGTAAAATACATCATACAAACGGATTCGACTGGTTTATTTATGATCCTGCAACAAAGAAAAGCACCCTTCATAAAAAGATTTATGATATCCGGTGCGACGCGTGGGGCATGAATCCCGGTGCCAATGACGACAGAAAGTTTCTTTATACAGCTCATTCAAACGGAACCGATGCTATTGAATATAATACCGTGACCGGTGATTACAGAATATTTGAAAATGTTACCGACGGTATGAAATATATGCACGGAGCAACGGGAAATGATAAATATCTTTTCACTTCCGCCGGCGATGATGCAGGTACCGAAAGAATTATAAGAGTAGATAAAGAAACCGGAGAAAAGAAAATCTGGCATAATACCGATCCCGATATTACAGCCGGAAATTGCCCTCACTGTATAGTAGTAGGAGATTATGTATTTGCTGCAATCCGTCAGTGGGTATTCTGCATTGATATAGAAACAATGCAGGAGGTAGCCCGTTTCCCCACAGGAGGACGAGGCGGAAGACAGAGAATCTCTTATCCTATGCCCGGCGGAGATCCTGATATAATCTACTTTATGTCTGAAAATCAGGTGGGACTTAATACCTTTAATCTTAAAACTCACGAGATTAAAACCAATATAGAAAAGTTTGACGAATCCAAGACAGATCTGGGTAAGATTGAGTTCGGCGAATGGGTTCAGAAAAAGGATGGAACCTGGGCGTTATACGCCTGTGTTGCCGATCAGTATATAGCTCTTATAACACCTGGAGATCCTCATATTGAATATATACCCTTCCAGACTCCGGATAAGGGCATCGGAAGTCCTGTTCAGACCAGCTATTTCTATGTATCCAGAGACGATATATTATATACCGGCGGATACAGAGCCGGTGTTAATGCAGTAGACTTAAAAACCGGAAATCCTGTGTTTTCCGTAAAGCAGAATTCTCAGCACGGTATTTCAGAAGCAAACGGAATGATTTTCTGCGGAACCTATTCATCAGGTCAGTTCTATATGATAGACCCTGAAAAGCCGGTTGTATATAAAAGCGGAAATCCTCAGTATTATTACGAATCAAAATACGGATGCAGACACTATAACGTTTTCCGTACAAATGCAGGCTTCTGCTTGCATAATGCTATAGCCGATTACGGCGGAACGGAAGGAAGCGTTGTTGCTTCAACCTATGCAAACGGAAAGCCTATGGCAAGAGAATACGGAAAAGTCATTATTGGTGAAAACATAACCGGTCAGTGCTATAAAGACGGTTATATATATGCTTCATCCTCCGTTGTGGTTAACCTGCACGAACCCCACGAGGAAGCGCATATTGCAAAAATTGATGCCCGTACCGGTGAAACTGTTATCATCAAGGGTTATGATATTCCCGATGTAGGAAAGCTTCAGGTTATAAGTGAGCCTGTTATCGGCCCCGACGGATATCTTTATGCAATTGCAAATCAGGGAGTAACACTCCTTTGTGTTGATCCCGAAACTCTTGAGCTTGTTCGTTATAAATCTTATTATAAGGCAAGAGTAACCACCAATACATACCTGGGTGACCTTATGCTTATGGGTGCAGACGGTGTTTTATATACCACAATGGGCGATCAGCTTCATGCTGTAAACCTTGAAACTCTTGAAGCAAAGCTTATCTGGGGTAACTGTCAGTTATTCGGTATGGATAACGACGGTAATCTTTACAAAAGATACGGCGGCAATTCCTCGGGAATACCCGTATCAATACTTGAAGTGAATCAGAGACAAAGACTTGATATTATGATTCAGAATGCTGAAAAGTATTATAAGGAGGAAGACTTCTCCAAAACCAGCTGGAAGGTATATGAGAATGCTCTCGCCGATGCAAAGAAAATTGATTTCTATTCTTCAAACGATGCAGAAGTTAAGGAAGCTGCAAGAAAGCTTACCTATGCAATACAGGATTTGCAGACGAAGTATGATGAAGAAGCAGGCTTCGCATATATCTACGGTGATAATATGGCAGCCTTTGATGATATGACGGGATATGAAGATCTTGAAGCATTGAAGGCAGTAAACACCCTTAAGCATTCCAAGATAATAACCGGTCTTGATAATAAAACATTTGCTCCCGATAAGGCTATAACCAGAGCTGAATTTGTTAAGCTTTTAACCGTAATCGAGGGTTGTGAGGACGAAATGGCAGATGCTCACGAATTTACCGATGTTGCAAAGAGTGACTGGTATTATAACTACGTTCAGGTTGCTTACTCAAAGGGATGGATTCAGGGTAAATCAGAAACCGAATTTGCACCCAATGATGTAATAACCGATGAACAGATGAAGCTTATGCTTAACAGAATCAGGGAAGGTTCCTTTGATTCAGGAAAAGCAGAAAGCACCACCAGAGCAGATGCAGCAAAGCTTCTTTATGCGTATCTGAATATTTAGTTTTTGAGCATCCTTTTGTGTGAAAAGGAGGAATCAAATGTTCAAAAGAATTATTTCACTTTTGATTTGTGTAGTTCTCAGCGGAGTCATGATGATTATTCCTGCGGCTGTCCCGGCGGGGGCAGCTGCAGCCTCAACTGAAACGGTATTCTATCTTAATGATTTTTCAGAGCCTGAAAATATTGAAAAGCTTGCTGTTTCAAACTTAATAGAACCTATGATTTCCGTTTCTGATGACGGTAAATCTGTTTTAAGACTGGAAAATACAGGAGCAACAAACGGTAATGCCTCAGGATTCTTTTATCTTGGGTCCCTTAAGGGTGAAGGTAA
>JAZQFU010000156.1:0-4555 GCA_045539675.1 Clostridia bacterium
TGTTTGCGCTGAATCTGTCAAAAACAGATTACACGGAGGGGGCAGTCGTATTCGAATCTGATTTCCAGATATTTGAACCGGGAGAGCAGCCGACCGGACTCGGTAATACAAATGCAGTTGGAAATCCGGAGTGGATAACCGTTCCCACTAATACAGGAGGCGGAATTGAAGAGGAGGAAAACGGTAACCATTATTACAGATTTGCCAATAATACGACCGCAAGTGTTACTGCAACCTTTGTTAAATATTTTAATATGACAACTCAGGCTCTCGATGCCTTTAAGGTTGAGTACGATGTAAGAACAATGGGCACTGCCTTTTATGCAAGATGGAGAGATACAGGTGCTTCTCAGAATACCTTCTTTATGAATCTTACGAGAAACGCCAGTGACGTTTATTCAAAGAATATTATAACAGGTCATTGGAATCATTTTGAAGCAATTGTTGATAATAATAAAAATATGATGCAGATATGGATTAATGGAATCCTTGCAACAGAAACTGTTTTCCAGAATGTATATAATGCTAAGAAAGGTGTTTGTACCTTAACCTTTGCTGCAACCTTGTATCCCGGAGACGAAGCATTTATAGATAACGTTAAGGTTACTCAGCTTATCCCCACCTATAATCCCGAAGACATTGTTATTCAGGATGCAGACGTGCAGGAAACAGTTATTGACTATACTCCATCCAAAAACGGAATTCCTGCAATAGGGGAGCAGATTGAATTGGGAGAAGCGGCATTCAATATGACCAGTACTCAGGTTGGCGGCGGTATGACGAAATTAGGTCACAGAACCTATGTTTCAATGAATGCAAATCCTTCGTATATGAATGAATTTGATACCTTAACAGGTGAATTTATAAATAGCTTCCCTGTTGCGGAAACCAGCTTCTATTATGCCTTTCAGGTAGGCTCGGACGGTAACCTTCATCATACCAACGGAGAAGAATGGTATGTATATGATCCCGTAACGAGGAAGAACGAGCTTCATGCTAGATATTTTGATAAAAAGTCAACAACTGCGTGGGGAATGAATCTTGGCTTTGACGGTAACGGTGAGATTCTTTATAATGCTCACAGTAGCGGCACAGACGGTACCGAATTCAATGTTAAAACCGGAAAATATACTATTTATGAAAATGTTACCGATGGTATGACATATATGCACGGTGCAACAGGAACCGATAAATACTTCTTCGGCTCGGCTGGTGACGATGCCGGAAGTGAAAAAATAATAAGGATCGATAAAGAAACCGGTGAAAAGAAAATATGGCAAAATACCGATCCGGATGTCACGGCAGGAAACTGTCCTCATTGTATCGTTGTCGGCGATAAGGTTTTTGCAGCAATCCGTCAGTGGGTATTCTGCATAGATATCGAAACAATGCAGGAGGTTGCCCGTTTTCCCACAGGAGGACGAGGCGGAAGGCAGAGAATTTCTTATCCTATGCCCGGCGGAGATCCTGATATAATCTATTTTATGTCTGAAAATCAGGTCGGACTTAACTCATTCAACCTTAAAACATATGAAGTAAAGACTGTTACTGAAAAATTCGATGATTCCAAAACCGATTTGGGTAAGCTTGAATTCGGTCAGTGGGTTCAGAAAAAGGATGGAACTTGGGCAATATATGCTTGCGCAACCGATCAGTATATAGCTCTTATCACTCCCGGAGACCCCCACGTTGAATATATCGAGCTTAATCCGCCTGCCAACGGAATGGGATCGGCAGTTCAGGCAAATTATTATCATATAACAAGAGATGATATGATGTACGTTGGCGGGTACCGTGCCGGAATTAACGGCTTTGATTTATCTGCCAATCAGCCGGTCTTTTCTGTTAAGCAGAATTCCCAGCATGGTATTTCAGAAGCTAACGGAATGGTATTTTGCGGAACGTATTCATCCGGATTTTTCTATATGATAGATCCCGAGCTTCCCGTTATTCAGGATTCGGGAAATCCCAGATATATATATGAAGCAAAATACGGCTGCCGTCATTATAATCAGCAGGCTACAAATGCAGGCTTCTGTATGCTTTCCGGTATCGCTGATTACGGTTCACCCGAAGGCTCGGTAATTATGTGTACTTATGCAGACGGCAAGCCTATGGTTAAAGAATACGGCGGAATCATCCCCGGTGAAAATATAGTTGGTATGACCTATAAAGACGGCTACGTTTATGCAAGCTCATCCGTTGCTGTTAACCTTCATGAAAGTCACCACGAGGCGCATATAGTAAAGGTTGATGCAAGAACCGGGAAAATAATAAATACTATGGCATATAATATTCCCGGAATGTCAGAATTTGATATGATAGGTGAAATGGCGGTAGGACCCGACGGTATGATTTATGCAATAGGAAATACCGGAGTTACCCTTCTTGTTATCGATCCGGATACCCTTGAGCTTAAGAGATACAAATCTTATTATAAGCAGCGTGAAAATCCGGCAGCAACCCTTTCCGACTGGGTTCGTTTTGGTGCCGACGGCGTTCTTTATACTAGTATGGGAGACCAGCTTCACGCAATAAATATTGAAACTCTTGAAGCGGTGACACTCTGGAATAACTGCGACCGTTTCGCGCTTGATAACGACGGAAATATTATTAAGAGGAGAGGCGGAAACTCATCAGGTATTCCTCTTGTTTCAATGCAGGTTGATAAACGTCAGAGACTTGCGATTATGATTGAAAATGCAGAGAAATATTTCACTGAAGACAGATTCTCAAAGGCAAGTTGGAGGGTATATCAGAATGCACTTGCCGATGCAAAGAAAATAGATTTATACAAGGATGATGAACTTAAGGTTAAGGATGCTGCGAGAAAGTTAAGCTTTGCAATCTATGATTTGCAGACCAAATATGATGAAGAAGCAGGCTTCGCATATATTTACGGAGATAACCTTTCCTCCTTTGATGATACAGTAGGATACAATTCCGAAACTCTGAAGGCAATAAATACTCTTAAGCATTCGAAAATTATTTCAGGTATCAATAATAAAACCTTCGCTCCCGAAAAATCAATCACAAGAGCAGAGTTTGTTAAGCTCTTAACCGTTATTGAAGGCTGCGAAGATGAAGAATACGAAGCTCATGATTTCAGCGATGTTGCGAAGAGTGAATGGTATTATAATTATATTCAGGCAGCATATGCCAAGGGCTGGATTAACGGCAAATCCGAAACTGAATTTGCCCCTGACGAGCCTATAACCGAGGAGCAGATGATTCTTATGTTAAACAGAATCAGAGAAGGCTCCTTTGAAGCAGGGAAGCCTGAGGAGACAACAAGAGCGAATGCTGCTAAGCTTCTTTACGATTATATAAATTTATAAGGTGAGTTTAATGCTGAAAAGAATATTTTCAATATTATTGTCAGCTTCGGTTGTGATTAGCGCTTTTTATGGAGTGGATAATGCCTTTTTACCAAATGCATATGCCTACGATATTTCAGAGCCTGCGATATATTTCTTTAAAGGCTTTGACAGTGCCTCGGATTTGGATACTCTTAAAACCGAATCACTGTCAAAAAGTGAAACCAGGATTGCAACGGCAACCATACCTGAAAACTCCGGATATTTTGAAATTTCATCCGGAGTGACAGGGGCAACCAGTGGCGGTGCCCATGTTTATTTCACAGATGCTCAATTTACAGTTAAGGAAAACTCTCCTCTGATATTTGAAATGAAGATGAGATACAAGCTGAATACTAAAGGCTATATAACTACCTGGGATACCGTATCCTCCCAGCGTGCGAAAACCTTTTCCGCACAGCCCGGAGGAATTGTAAGGGCAGATGAGCATACAAGTGAACCGGTTATTGCAACTCTTTCAGATACCGAGGAATGGCATACCTGGGCAATGGTTTACAGCAATGAATCTCCCGAAAGAAGAATATATCTGGACGGAGAGCTTATTGCAACTAAAACCGGAGATGCAGGATATGATGGAAGATCCGAAAACTACTACTATAAAAATAAATATTTTGTATTTCGTATCCTTCCGTATTTCCCTAATAATAATTCATATGTTCATTATGATTATTTCAAAGCATATACGGCAGATATTGAGCTTGATGTTAAAGCAAAAACAAATCTTTACGAACCGGATAAGCTGACTCTTGATTTTAATTATACGGTTGTCAATCTCAGTAAAGATATGATTTTCTTAAAAGGGAATCCAGTAAAATCCGTTGAGCTTATTGATATGAATGAGCAGACCTATCAGGTAACCTTCAATAATTCTCTGGAAAGCTCGGAAATTGATTCCCTTACCATTAACGGTGTTACAGATTCAACAGGAAGAACCCTTTCAGGAAAAAAAGTCACCGTTGAAAAGGAAAGAGCACTTTCGGCTTCAACTCCGAAAATAATCCAGAATGGTGAGATAGTGAATGAATATGATTATTCAGAACTTCCCATTAAAGCGGCAAGTGAAATAAAGAATATCTCCAATGAGAGTAAAAGTGTTTCGCTTTATCTTAATGCTTACGGTTATGATACGGGAAGTGAAAAAAAGCTTCTTGCTTCAACTGTTAAGAATGCTGATGTTA
>JAZQFU010000157.1:0-2379 GCA_045539675.1 Clostridia bacterium
CTGTATCTACGCCGTCAACTCCTGCCTCAAGAACGATTACAGTCGCTCCGATTTGCTGACTTGCGCCGTACATAGTTCTTGAATCGGGCTCGTGATATATGGAATATCCTCCGCTTACAAGCTCCATTGTTCCGAAGTCGCCTGCCTGAAAGCTTTCAACCTTTACGGCTGAAGCATTTGTTTCTTTTTTTGGAGCGGTAGATTCCTTGGGTGCTCTTGCCTCCGTAAAATTACAAGTAATCTCTACGGTACGGTTGCCGTTTGAAAGCTTTATGGCCGGCGGAAATCTGTTTACTCCGTGGTCAGCGGCTCTTGAACTGAAAACCTTTCCTTTTTCACCGTCGCCGAGAGTCACGGTTATAACAACAGAATATTTTACTCCTTCCTTAAAGGAGCCGTCCGGATTCAGTTCACCTTTCCATACACAATCCTCAACATACATATCCGTATCGCCTGTAGCTTCTATACTTTCGTCGGGCATTTCTCCCGCAACGGGGTCGTCCACAAATAACCATGCTGATACTGTTTCCGCTTCAACAGTATTCTCTGTTTTAAAAGCTTCCTGACTTGACGTATACATCGCCTTAACGTATCCGGTACCGGAAAGGTTAAGCATCTTATTTGTATAGCTTATCTTATGCCATTTCCCGCCAATACCGCCATTTCCGCTGATATACGCTTCAAGCACATCCACCTCATTACCTGCGCTGAGATACCCGGTAATCTTACTTGATCCGTCCGGCTTTTCAAACACCTGCCAGTCTGTAACGACAGTTGCCTTCTCTCCCGCTTTAACCGCATCTGCAGCAAATGAAGATACGGTCATCATACTGAGCAGTATGCAAATACATAAAATCATACTGAGTAATTTTTTCATTCTGAATTCCTCTTTCCCGTAAAAAATATTGCAAAACACAATACTCTATGATATTATAACTATACACCGTACCCCAGGGTACGATGCAAGCATTTTCCAACAAAATCATTTAAAAATTTCCGAAATGAGGACAAATCTATGCATAATAATCTTTTTTCCATCGGAGAAGTTGCAAAAGCCATAGGAATTACAAGAAAAACCGTATTGGGATACGAAGCCAAGGAGCTTATTTTTCCGGATAAAAAAGAAGGCAAGGTGGGAAACAGATACTATACCATTGATACCTTCACCAAGGTACGAACTATAAGAACTCTGCAGAGCTTAGGTCTTTCCCTTGACGAAATCAGAGAATACTATAACGGAACATCCGATTTATCCCCTATGATTGAGCGGCTTGAAAAAATGAGAGATGAGCTTAACCTCACCATTGAAAGGCTGAAGGAAAGAACGCGTTCGCAGATTATCTATATCAAGGAAATCACCGTTGAACCGCAAACCGTTTATCTCAGAATGATTGAATCCCAAACGGTTTCGGAAAAAACAGTACATTTAAGAAACACCGCTCTTGAAGCCATGAAAGAATACGGAATTGATACAACAAGACGTATGTATTTTACCGAATACTCCGCCAACAGTCCGAAAAATATTTCCTATTGCATCGCCGTTCCGCCTGAAAGTGAAGGGAAAAACATTAAAAAATATCCTGAGCTCAGGGGAATCTCGCTGTTTCATCACGGAGCATATGAAAATATTCCGGAAACCCTGAAACAGCTTATTCATTATGCAGAGGAAAACGGCATTAGATTATCAGGCACCTTCAGAAATCTTTTTCTTGAAGGCCCCCCTCAGCATAAGGATAAGAGCAAATTTATTACTCAGATAATAGCTTTTACCGAATAATAATACATAGAAAAACAGACTGAACCGTTTTTAAGTTCAGGCTGTTTTGCTGTTAGTCATCGGAGATTCGAACTGTTTCACAATGCGCAGCAGCCGTGCGGCGAATGAGCACCCGGTTGGGGGTTGTGGGGATTGCAAAGGGAAAAGGGGAATTCTTAAATCCCCTTAAGCCCTTTGCATGGTATAGCTAAATTAAAAAATATTATTGTGAAATTTTCAAAATCGTTTTTGAAATCACAAAACAATAATACCAAAGTTCACCACCTCATCCACCGCAAGCGGTCCCCGTCTCGCTGCGGCTCGGTCACATTTCGGCTCTGACAGTATGCCCATACTGTCATTCACTACCGAAATGCCGCTTCGCTACCTCCAAGGAGAAGGCTTGGTGAAGAAAGTTTGAATCTCCGCCGGCCAGCCGTCGGGGAGCTGTCCCGACCCATTTTCTTCATCCTCTTTTTTTGACTGTACAGCGTTAAAAGCCATTAAAAAAACGGGGTATGGGTTTCAATTGTTAATAAAGTGTTAATTTTTTCCCTGTTTCTATTGACAAATAAGCATTTCGGTGCTATCTTATATGTTGTTAGCACTCTCAAGGTTCGAGT
>JAZQFU010000158.1:0-4352 GCA_045539675.1 Clostridia bacterium
CTATGTTCTGACACAAATTACTTACCTATGTGCTGATTTTTCAATTCTTAATTCTTAATTCTTAATTCTTAATTCTTAATTTCCAATTGCTAATTTCTAATTGCTAATTTCTAATTACGGCTCTGCCGTTTATTCTATCTCCTGCTCCAGATTTTCAAATATCTCTGCATTAAAAAAATCAACAATAGAAATTTCAAGTCCGTCACAGATTTTTTTCACGGTTGAAACCGTGGTGCCGGAATTTCTTCCGCTTGTTATATTATTAAGGGTAGATTGAGTTATTCCGCAAATGGTTGAAAGCTTATTGACTGTTATTTTCCTGCTGTCGCACAGTTCAAGAATCCTTAATCTTACCGCTTCTCCTATGTTCATAATCTCAACTCTCTTTGAATATAAGATACCGTTGCCGCATCGTTTCCGTTAAACACAACAATATTATTCTCATCATCAAAATTGATTGTAACAAGAGGTGAACGAAGAAGGGCATCAATTCTTGTCTGACCGTAATCCTTCGGAAACATGGAAACATAATATTCCTTTTCTTCCTCAGTAAGCACACTCTCAACAGTTTCGTTGCTTACCCATCCTGCAGGATCAATAGGATTCGTGTAACCGTTTTTATCCTTATATGTATTTTCTCTCTTTCCGTATAATTCCTCCAGCTTTGAAAGAAAAGCTTCTTCATATTCTTCTTCATAGCGGATTGCTACGCTTGTAAGACCTGCAATATCTCCCACTCCGTTTGAGTCAAAGACAAGCCCTGCCTCTTCTACAGGAATTCCAAGATATGTTCCGTCTTCGGGTTCAAGGGTCTTACGGTTTCCGTTTTCTTTAAGAATAACTGCATTCCGGAATGCATCACTTTCCCGCAGGGTTTCCCAATCGGAGCCCCATTCAACAGAGCAGAACTTAAAATCACCTTTTTCCGGCTGTTGGTTTGGCTTGACTGTATTACAGCCCACCAACAGCAATGCAATCATTACTGAAAATAACATAAACAGCTTCTTCATATTCTGACTTCCTTTCATAAGTTCTGATAGCCATAAGCCTGTTCCTGAAGATTATAATATCATATTAAACCCTTTCAGTCAATAATCTTATTATCCTTTGTTGTTATTCCGATAATCAGACACCAATCGGAAAGCTTCTCTTTTAAAACCATTCCCAAGTCTCTTTTTTCCTGATTTTCCGGAATTGTAATTTTCAGCGAAACACCCGAAAATCCGCTTCCGGGCTTAATCTGATTATAAATACTCTCAGTTGTCTTAAGCTTTAAACTATTGTATGATAAACCGTATTCCTGCACAACAAAATCATCAAGAAGGACAGTTAAATAATAATCATCCGTATGGATTTTTTCCTTTACATCCTTTACAGATAAAGCAGTAATTACGGTTGTATCGGATTTTGAAAGTATTTTCGGAAGCGAAAATGCACAGATTGCCATTACCGCAGCCAGTAATATTATCAGAAATTTTTTCATATTTCTTCTCCGTTTAAGTTATGTTTTTATTTTACTCCTTCGGTTTCCACCGAATAATCCTTTTTGAATCCGTGAGACCCGAAAATCTGCCATCTGCCCACGCCCAGCCGCTGCATAATGGCTTTTCTTTCATCGGTACAAAGCTTCGGGTCTGTATCCACCGAGGTCATAAGTATTGGTGCATAACGGTTATATTCCGCCTGCTCTGCCGTAAGTCCGTGGGTATTGATATAAATATCGCCCGTAAAAGCGATGTGCTTTGAATAATCTATCAGCACAATCTCACCGGGCAGATGCCCGCCCTTACCTTCATACACCTCAAAATGAAGCTCTCCGAAATCAAAGAAGCCCGTCTGGGTAAGCGGCTCTCTCAAGGTTTCGTAATCATTCCACATAGGAATTATTTTTTCCGGATTAACCGTTTCATAAGAGGTCAGGATTTTACAGATATTTATATAAGGCTTATGGAGAGGATTTTCTTCTCTGAAGCCGTTTTTACCTTCTGCTTCATTCTTAAGACACCTTGCAGTTTTCACGCTTGCAATTATCTTATCAAAAACAGGAAGCAGACCGCAATGGTCAACATCGGCATGGGTTACAAGCACCGTTTTTTCCATTTGGTCAAAGCCGGGCAGAAGCCTTCTTAATATATCAAGCATTTCCTCCTTGTAGCAGGCATAACCGCTGTCTATAAAAAGCACTCCGCCGTTGCTTTTAATGATTACGGTATTGCTTCCGCAGGGTGGCTCGATAAGAATTATTTCCGTATTTTCCGTTATTTTATGGTTGCTTACACGCGGATTGAAGCTTCTGCCCCTTGAAGCACCCAGAAGCTCCGCAAATTTACTTATACTGTCAAAGGTGCGGTAGGGCGAAAGGCCCTGTTCATCAAGAGTCTGCATGGCAAGATTAACATGAACAAGAAGCTCACGGCTTACCTTTTCCGGAAGCCCCATTGTCTGCGAAAGCCCCATAACATATGTATTATAAAAAATACTGTTATCATAAACCTTCTCTGAGCTGTTATAATCAATCACACGAACCTTGCAAAGCTTCTGCGCTTCCTTAAGAAATTCCGAAATTTTCCCGTAGTCTTCAACATAAAGCCCCATTTTGAAGCTCTGATAATCCGTACCGTTTTCCTGAGAGCTGATATAGGAAATATTAAAGCTGAACTCATTTATAAGCTCAAGCACGGGAGTTACGCCGCCGGGAACATCATGAAGAAAAAACTCCATAAGCACTATGCTTGTTCCTGCCGAGCTATTCTGAAGATAGCCTATTTTTTCAAGCTCCTTATCCGCTTTTTCAAGCTGCTCCTCCGTACCCTCTGCATCAATAAAAAGGGTATGTGAATCAACCGCCTTATTATAGCTTACACGGGTAATATTTATTCCGAGAGCGGAAAAGCATTTACTCGCTGTAAGAAATGCTCCGATATGATCGGGCATTGATGTAATATAGGTTTTTTTCAATTCACACACCCCATTCAGCCGCCGGAAAGCACTCCGGCAACTGCATATTATTTATTTTTTCATTTTATCAAGATCGTTTTTACGGATTTCAACTCTTCTTACCTTACCGCTGATAGTCTTGGGAAGCTCTTCCACAAATTCAACTATTCTGGGATATTTATAAGGAGCGGTATGAGTTTTAACATATTCCTGAATTTCCTTCTTAAGCTCATCCGTACCTTCCTTGCCCTTGACAAGCACTACAGTTGCCTTGACAATCTGACCTCTTACCTCATCGGGCACGGGAGTGATTGCACATTCAAGAACATAAGGAAGCTCCATGATAACACTTTCGATTTCGAAGGGCCCGATACGGTAGCCTGAGGATTTGATAACATCGTCGATACGGCCCACATACCAGAGGTAGCCGTCTTCATCCATGGTTGCCTGATCGCCGGTATGATAATATCCGTCGTGCCATACTTCATTTGTTTTTTCTTCATCAAGATAGTAGCCGATGAAGAGTCCGCAGGGTACGTTATCCTTGACTCTGATACAGATTTCTCCCGTATCACCGGTTTTACATTCGTTACCGTCGGGATCAAGAATAACAACATCGTATAAGGGACTGGGTCTTCCCATTGAACCGATTTTAGGCTTGGAGCCCACAAAGTTTGCGATGGAAAGGGTTGTTTCGGTCTGACCGAAGCCTTCCATTATGGTAAGGCCTGTAGCCTTTTTAAACTGATTGAACACCTCAGGATTCAGCGCTTCTCCAGCAGTTGTTGCATATTCGATTGAGGATAAATCATACTTGGAAAGGTCTTCCTTGATGAAGAAGCGATACATAGTGGGAGGTGCGCAGAAGGTCGTGATATGATATTTTGCAAACATAGGCAGAATATCTTCCGAATGGAAACGGTCAAAGTCATAGGTGAACTGAGCCGCTTCGCAGAGCCACTGACCGTAAAGCTTGCCCCAGAGAGCTTTTCCCCAGCCCGTATCTGAGATGGTGAAATGCAGTCCGTCGGGATTTACGTTATGCCAGTGCTTTGCGGTAGGATAATGACCCAGAGCATATTTATATGAATGAGTTGCGATTCTGGGATATCCGGTTGTTCCCGAAGTGAAAAGCATAAGCATGGGATCGTTTCCGCAGGGGGTATTTTCGTTTCTGTAGTAATGAGTGCTGAAGCGCTCCATTTCAACGTTGAAATCGTGCCAGCCTTCCTTACTTCCGCCAACCATAATCTTTATCATTCCGGGATAGTTTACCGCCGCTTTTTCTGCTTCAGCGGAAACATCTCCGTCTGCGGTGCAGACGATAGCCTTAACCTTTGCAGCCTTGTATCTGTAATCAAAATCGTGCTCTACAAGCTGATTGGTCGCAGGAATTGCTATAGCACCGATTTTAT
>JAZQFU010000159.1:0-13800 GCA_045539675.1 Clostridia bacterium
CCTAATCATTCTGTTTTTTTCTTAAATCAGATATCATACGTTCGAAATCATAATCATCTCTTTCGGGGAAATTATGAACACTTGGCTTTTTCGGACTCTTTACCGCCGTGTTTTCCTTTTTGCCGTTTCCGGAATCGCAAAGTACGGCATTTATATAGGGGAAGGATGCTTTTCCGGTATTCAGTACGGAAGCTTTTATTGCATTTTCAATATCGGCAACAGTCTTTCCCATTTTACACCAGTCGGTTATATATTTTATTTCCACAT
This sequence comes from Clostridia bacterium, assembly GCA_045539675.1. Lineage (GTDB taxonomy): Bacteria > Bacillota > Clostridia > UMGS1840 > HGM11507 > JAZQFU01. Next base: position 268 of record JAZQFU010000159.1, read on the forward strand.
CATAAAGCTTACGGTCAATTTTCAGCATTTTCTTTACGGTCTTAAGCACATCGTCACCGCCGATTATAAACTGCTCACAGCTTTCGTATGTAGTAAGCCCAAGCTCCTTCCAGTTCAGCGCTACCTTCGTTATGTAGCTGAAGCTTCTTACATTCTTTGAAATCGCATAATCAACTGCCGCCACAAGAACGTCATACGGAATTTTCATATTCTCAAGCATATCGAAGATTTCAAGATAATCGTTTCTTGTAAGCTCTTTGCCGTAGCGTTCTTCAATGAACTCAATTTTTTTCTGATAGCCGTTATCTTCTGATACCGTTCTAAGTCTTTCATCAGAATCCTTTTTAATTTCATGCTTTACTTCTTTATGATACTCTCTGTAAAAATCAACAGGATTAACAAGCTCCTCTTCCCCGTCTTCGTTTTCCACAAGCATTCCCGCCCGGTTAAGAAGCTTATATGCATTCTTAAGATCCTTGATTGTTATGTTAAGCCTGTCTGCTATGGTATTATCGTCAAACTCAATATCCCCCAGAGTACACAGATAAAGGATATAAAGATAAACCTTAACCACCTGAGAAGGAAAGCTCTGAAAATGATTTTCAAAAAAATCAAAAGGAAGCTTTATATATGAAGTTGTTTTACTTTTAGCAAGCTTAAGCCTTTTATTCATACTATCCCCTCCTCCTGTTAAATCTTTCTGCGCCCCTCAAACGCATTAAGCAGAGTGCCCTCATCTGCATATTCAATATCCGCTCCTACAGGCAAGCCGTTTGCAAGCCTTGTTATGTTGGAGCAGAAGGGTTCAAGAAGCTTTGCAAGATACATTGCGGTTGTTTCTCCCTCAACATTGGGATTTGTTGCAAGAATTATCTCCTCGGGCTTCTCCTTTGCTGCTCTTGATACAAGCTCCTTTACGGTAAGGTCATCCGGCCCTACTCCGTTAACCGGGCTTATTGCACCGTGAAGCACATGATAAACTCCGTCAAATTCATTCAGCGCCTCAAGAGCTATAACGTCCTTCGGACTTTCAACAACGCAGATAGCGTTGTGATTTCTTGCAAAAGAGCTGCAGATATCACATTTCTCTTTATCGGAAATATTGCGGCATTCTTCACAATATCTGATTTTTTCCTTTGCTTCTCTTATTGCGCCGATAAACCTTTCTATTACCGCTTCTTCAGAATCAAGAATATGAAAAGCAAGCCTCTGGGCACTTTTTTTACCGATTCCCGGAAGCTTATTGAATTCATCTATGAGATTAGCAAGAGGCGGAACAAAGTAACTCATTTTATCACCTTAGAGAAGACCGCTGAGTCCCGAAAGACCGCCGGTGAATCTGGAAAGAGTTTTTTCCTTTTCCTTTTCAACCGTCTTTAACGCCTCATTCATTGCGCTTATAATAAGATCCTCAAGCATTTCGATATCGTCAGGATCAACAACCTCCGGATTGAGAGAGATTCCGAGAACCTCGTTATTTCCGTTAAGCTTAACGCTTACGGCACCGCCGCCTGCTGAAACATCAAATTCACGTGCGGCAAACTCCTCGGTTGCCTTAATCATATTTTCCTGCATTTTCTGAACCTGTCTCATCATATTGTTTGCACCGCCGGGCATTCCGCCCATCGGAAATCCTCTTTTAGCCATTTTAATTACCTCCGTTTATTCTTTTATATCAAATATAATCTGATTTTCATCAGCAAGCTGAAGCACCGAATCTAAGGGATCTGACGTCTGAACCTCCGCCGCAGATATTTTCCCCTGCCTTTTAACAACAGCAACAACCTCTCTTCCGAAATACTCGCTGAGAGCAGCTGTCATTATTTTTGCATATCCCGAATTGACTGCAACATCATAGGAAAAGCTTTCTGAAAATTCCAATATTACTCTGTTATCCGTACAATCAATTTTAGCCTTTTTAATAATAGACTGGAAGCCCATATCCGCATTTTTTGCGTGCCTTATTATATCAGGGAGATTATCCCGTATAAGTGCGGCATCAATTTCTCCCTCCGGCATTTTTTTCTGCTCCTCCGCTGCTTCGGAAGACGGTATTCCTTCGGGATACATTTCATAAAATTCATCCGGATACTCTTCTGCGCTGTCATATGAAACCGAGCCGGGAACATAATCGTCATCATAATCCTCATATGCTTCCGATACCTTAGTTTCTTCAACCGGGGGTGCTTCTTCTTTTCCCGTTTCAGCGGAAACTGACAAAGAAACTCCTCCTGCACTCAGATTCCTTACCTTTTCTTCAAGCTTTTCCAGACGTTCAAGAATTACTGTCGTATCTTTATCGGTAGCTTTTGAAGAAATTTTCAGAAGCGTTATCTCAAAGGAAAGCTTTGGCGATAATGAGTATTTTGCATTTGCCATACCTTCATACAGCGTCTCGGTTATTCTTAAGATTCTGGCAAGAGTTATCCGTTTTGCCTGTGCGGCATATCTGGAAACAATTTCCTCCTCAGAGTTTGAAAGCAAGGAAGAATCTCCTACCGTTTTATACATCATAACATCTCTGAAATAATCTGCAATATCTGAATAAAGTCTTACCGGGTCAAGTCCCATATTTATGCCTTCATCAACAAGCTTCAGAGCATCGGCAAGCTTTTCATCAATAATCATATCACAAAGATTCGCAAGGAAATCCGGGTCGGAAGCTCCGATCAGACCGGCAACATCCTTATAATCTATTTTGGTAATTCCGAGAGCCATGCACTGGTCAAGCTTGGAAAGACCGTCTCTCAAAGAGCCATCGGCAACCTTTGAAAGAAGATTTACCGCCCCCGGAGTGATTTCAATACCGTCACTTGCGGCAACCTCGGCAATTCTTCTTGCTGTATCACGGAAGCTTATCCTTCTGAAATCGTATTTCTGGCATCTTGATATTATAGTTGCGGGAATTTTATGAAATTCCGTTGTTGCAAGGATAAAAATAACATACGCAGGAGGCTCCTCAAGGGTTTTTAAAAGAGCATTGAATGCTTCCGTGCTGAGCATATGAACCTCGTCTATAATATAAACCTTATACTTAACATCAACCGGCGGATAAACCACTTCATCCCTTATCTTTCTCACGTCGTCGACCTTATTGTTGGATGCTCCGTCTATCTCAACAACATCATAAATACTGCCGTCTAATACTCCGCGGCAGGTAGCACATTCGTTGCAGGGATTTCCGTCTACGGGATTTTCACAGTTTACGGCACGTGAAAAAATTTTTGCAGTAGAGGTTTTTCCTGTTCCTCTCGAACCGCAAAAAAGATAAGCATGGGCTATTTTCCCCGAATTTATTTGATTTTTCAAGGTTTCTACTATATGCTGCTGACCGACAACGTCTTCAAAAACCTTCGGACGCCATTTACGGTACAAAGCCTGATATGCCATTTTTATCTTCACTCCAAAATAAAAATAAACCGTACGTCCAAGCTTGAATATTAAATATGCACGGCCCTTTTGCAGCCTGCTCAAGCCCGGCAGCCTTGCGGCACACACGCAGAACCGCTTATTGCTGCTCCGTTCCCGGCCTGACAAGGTTCACGGCTACGCATTGCACAAGACCGGACTATCATCACCGCTTACAAACACCGGCTACACATTTAATACCCGCACATGGACGCTCACCCCTGCTATAGCGGATTGCAGGTTCAGGGCACCGCTAACTCCCCGGCTAGTACGGTTTTGGTATATAAAGGGGCGTTTATGGCGCCCCTTAATATCGTATTTTCTATTATACTATATTGTTTCCGAAAAAACAAGATTAATTTTATTTTATTTCACAATAAGTGATTTACCCTTCATTGCTTCGGGCTTTTCCAGATTCATAAGGTCAAGCATTGTGGGGCAAAGATCTGAAATCTTACCTTCCTCAAGCTTAACATCTCCTGCACCGATTACAATAAGGGGAACCTTATTTGTGGAATGAGCTGTTACAACGTTATTCTCTTCATCAAGCATAACATCTGCATTTCCGTGATCTGCGGTTATAAGAACGATACCGCCCTTGGAAAGAACTGCATCAACCACATTTCCGACGCACTCATCAACGGTACGTACCGCTTTTACAGTTGCATCGAAATCACCTGTATGACCAACCATATCACAGTTTGCAAAATTCAGAACTATAACATCATAAAGCTCTTTTTCTATTCTTTCAATAACTGCATCCTTAACCTCATATGCAGACATTTCAGGCTGAAGATCATAAGTTGCAACCTTGGGTGATGCAATAAGGCATCTGTCTTCCCCTTCATATACGGATTCCTTACCGCCATTGAAGAAGAAGGTAACATGAGCATATTTTTCGGTCTCTGCAATTCTCAACTGCTTAAGACCTTTTTTGCTGATATATTCACCAAAGGTATCTACAAGCTCCTCAGGTCTGAATGCAACATCCACATTGGGCATAGAAGCATCATACTGAGTCATGCATACATAATAAAGCTTAAAGAAGCCTTTTCCTCTTACAAAGCTGTCAAAGCTTTCATCAACGAAGGTTCTCGTGATTTCTCTTGCTCTGTCCGGTCTGAAGTTGAAGAAAATAACCGAATCATTTTCGGAAATTGCTTCTGCACCTTCAACCACACAGGGAACAACAAATTCATCTACAACCTCGTTTTTATAGGAAGCAGCTACTGCCTCATGAGCTGTAGCAAAGCATTCTCCTTCGCCCATAACCATTGCATTATAAGCCTTTTCAACTCTTTCCCAACGGTTATCTCTGTCCATTGCATAATATCTGCCCATAACGGTAGCAATTTTTCCTGCACCGATTTCATTGAGCTTTTCTTCAAGCTCAACAACATAATCGTAAGCACTTGAGGGAGGAACATCTCTTCCGTCGAGAAGAGCATGAACATAGATTCTCTCAAGGCCGTTTTCCTTTGCAAGCTTAACAAGAGCATAAAGATGGGTATTGTGAGAATGAACTCCTCCGTCGGATAAAAGTCCGATAAGATGTAATGCAGAATTATTTGCCTTGCAGTTTTCAATAGCCTTCTTAAAGGCGGGATTCTCAAAGAAATCTCCGTCTTCGATTGACTTTGTTATTCTGGTAAGCTCCTGATAAACAACTCTGCCGGCACCGATATTGGTATGCCCAACCTCGGAATTTCCCATCTGACCGTCCGGAAGTCCAACATCAAGACCGCTTGCACCGAGATAAGTATTGGGATAATTTTTAAGATAGGAAGCTATGTTTCCTTCTCCTGCAGCAGCAATAGCATTGCCGTGCGAGGAAGAGTTGCAGCCATAGCCATCCATTATTATCAGGGTAACGGGTTTTTTCATTTTATTTCATTACCTTTCCGCTCATCCATCCGACGAAACAACAGCCGCCATCCACGGGAGAGCTTTTATGAAAATACGTATAATCAGATTCTTGCGCTTTCAATTATGATATTGAAATCTTCTGCCTTAAGAGAAGCTCCGCCGATAAGACCTCCGTCGATATTGGGCATCTCAAGAAGCTCTTTTGCATTTTTCGCATTCATGCTTCCGCCGTAAAGGATTCTGATAGCCTCAGCAGTTTCGTTATCATAAAGCTTTGCAATGGTATCTCTGATGATTCCGCAAACCTCGTCTGCCTGCTCTTTGGTTGCAGTCATACCGGTTCCGATTGCCCATACGGGTTCATAAGCGATAATTGATTTTAAAGCATCCTCCTTGGTTACGTTAAGGAACGCAATCTTAGTCTGCTTTCTCATTAAATCTTCAGTAATACCCTGCTCTCTTTCGGTAAGGGTTTCACCAACGCAAACGATAGGAAGAAGACCTTTTTCAAGTGCCTTTAAGTGCTTCTTATTAACGGTTTCGTCTGTTTCAGCAAAATACTGTCTTCTTTCGGAATGACCGATAATAACATACTCAACAGCCATTTCCTTAAGCATATCAGCAGAAATTTCACCTGTGAAAGCACCTTTATCTTCAAAATGAAGATTTTCAGCACCTACTTTGATAACACTGCCCTCAGCAGCTGCGATTGCATTTGCAAGATTTGTATAGGGAGTGCATACAACAACATCGCATACGGGATCAGAAATTTTTTCTTTGATTTCGTTTACGAGTACGGTTGTTTCTGCAGGTGTCTTATTCATTTTCCAGTTTCCAGCAATAATCTTTTTTCTCATTTTAATTTATCCTTTCATAAGCCGGCGGAAAATCCCGCCGGCATTTTTTATTTTTATTATTCTTACTTATCGTTTAATGCTACGATACCGGGAAGCTCTTTTCCTTCTAGGAATTCGAGAGAAGCTCCGCCGCCGGTAGAAATATGAGACATTTTATCTCCTAAGCCAGCCTGGTTAACAGCTGCAACGCTGTCTCCGCCGCCGATGATGGTAACAGCATCGATTTCAGCAAGTGCTTCAGCTATCGCATTTGTTCCCTTTGCAAAGTTAGGCATTTCGAATACTCCCATAGGTCCGTTCCATACAACTGTCTTAGCATCCTTGACAGCATCCTTATAAAGAGCAATTGTTTCTTCGCCGATATCAAGACCCATCCAGCCTGCTTCAATTCCGCCTCTTCCGACAGTCTTGGATTCGGCATCATTATTAAACTCTTTTGCAACAACAGTATCTACGGGGATAAGAAGCTTAACGCCTTTAGCCTTTGCCTTTTCAATCATTTCGTTAGCATAGGTGAGATAATCCTCTTCGAGAAGTGAGTTTCCTACTTCTTCGCCCTGTGCCTTCATGAAGGTATAAGCCATACCGCCGCCGATGATTAAGGTATCAACCTTTTCAAGAAGGTTATTGATAACGGAAATCTTAGAAGAAACCTTTGAACCGCCAAGTATTGCTACGCAGGGTCTTACGGGATTTTCAACAGCATTTCCGAGGAACTCAATTTCTTTTTCAATAAGGAAGCCTGCAGCAGCTTCGGGAAGATATTTGGTTACGCCAACATTGGAGCAGTGAGCTCTGTGAGCGGTTCCGAATGCATCGTTAACAAATACATCCGCAAGAGAAGCAAGCTCTTCGCTGAAAGTATCAACGTTTTTGGTTTCTTCTGCTCTGTATCTGGTATTCTGAAGAAGAACAACGTCTCCGTCTTTCATTTCAGCAACAGCCTTCTTTGCATTTTCGCCAACAACGTTATCGTCTGCTGCAAAAACAACATCCTTGCCTAATTTTTCACCAAGCTTCTTTGCTACGGGAGCAAGTGAAAGCTCAGGCTTGGGCTCACCCTTGGGCTTACCCATATGTGAGCAAAGGATAACCTTTGCATTGTTATCAATAAGATACTGAATTGTGGGAAGAGCGCCTACGATTCTGGTTTCATCTGTAATTACGCCTTCTGCATTGATGGGTACGTTGAAGTCAACTCTTACGAGCACTTTCTTTCCGGATACGTTAATATCCTTAACTGACTTTTTGTTTAACATTTTCTTCACCTCATAAAAATATTTATATAAATTATTTTTTTATACCGAATTTTCCTGTTCCCTCAAGTCCGGGAAAATCAAGCTGCCTTAACGCTTCATAAATTGCAACGGCAACCGAATTCGAAAGATTAAGACTTCTTGCTTCCTCTTTCATGGGAATTCTCACGGCAGTTTCAAGATTTGCTTCGATAAGTTCCTCCGGAAGACCCTTGGTTTCCTTTCCGAAAACGATAAAGCATCCGTCCTCATAGCTTACGTCACAATGGGTTTTATCTGCCTTAGTGGTGGCAAAATACATTTTTGCCCCTTTATTCACTTCAAAGAATTCTTCTGAATTTTCATATATTCGTATATCCAGAAGGTGCCAGTAATCAAGACCTGCTCTTTTAAGATACCGGTCATCCACAGAAAAGCCCAGAGGCTTTACAAGATGAAGCACGGCACCGGTGGCAGCACAGGTTCTTGCTATATTCCCCGTATTCTGAGGAATTTCCGGCTCTATCAATGCTATGTTAAGACTCATTTTCTCACCTCTTAAGCCCCGAAACAAAGCGGTCAAGCTTTTCAAGTGCAAGACGGATTGTATCCATCGAATATGCATATGAAATACGAACGTGACCTTCTCCGGATTCACCGAAGGCATTTCCGGGAATCACAGCCGTCTTTTCCTTTTCGAGGAATTCACGGCAGAAGGTATCCGAATCCATTCCCGTTGAAGTAATGGATGGGAATGCATAAAACGCTCCGAGAGGTTCAAAACAGGTAAGACCTATTTTATTAAGCCCGTCCACAAGAACTCTTCTTCGCATATTATACTCATTTTTCATCATTTCTATATCGGAATCGCCGTTTCTTAAAGCTTCAATTCCCGCATACTGGCTCATTGTTGGTGCAGACATAATTTCATACTGATGTATTTTAATCATCGCATTTATTATATCCTTATGCCCCATAACATATCCGAGACGGAAACCGGTCATCGCATACGCCTTTGAAAATCCGTTTATGACAACGGTTTTTTCTCTCATTCCTTCGAACTCAGCGATTGAATGATGCCTTCCTTCATAGGTCAGTTCCGAGTATATTTCGTCTGAAAGAACCATTATATTTTTGTCTTTAAGCACATCCGCAATTTCCTTAAGGTCGTTATAATCCATAACGCCGCCCGTGGGATTATTTGGATATGAGATTATGAGAAGCTTGGTTTTTGGTGTTATTTTCTTTAAAAGCTCTTCCTTTGTTAATTTGAAATTATCCTCCATTCTGGTTACGAGAGGAACCGCTTTTCCGCCGATAAGCTCAACACAGGGCTTATAGCATACAAAGGAGGGCTCAGGAACGATTATTTCATCTCCCGGTGCAACAATGGCGCGGATGCATAAATCAACTGCTTCGCTTCCGCCGACAGTTACAATAATTTCATTATCCGGGTTATAGCTAACATTATATTTTCTTTCGGTTATCTTTGCAATTTCGTATCTTAAATCCTTAACGCCCCAATTGGAGGTGTAGTAAGTACGCCCCTGCTTTAAAGCATTGATTGCCGCTGCACGGATATGCCACGGAGTAACAAAATCCGGCTCGCCCACTCCGAGGGAAATGGCATCCTTCATTTCGTGAACGATATCGAAAAATTTTCGTATTCCCGAAGGCGGGATATTTCTTGCGGCAGGAGTCAGGAACTCCTCGGGAGTAAACAGATTACTCAAAACGAGAACATTCCCCTTTCATCTTTTAACTTTTTATCAATGAGCTTTCCGCCCTTTTTATAGGTTTTAAGAACGAAATGGGTTGAAGTTGAAATAACATAATCAAGGGGAGCAAGCTTCTGCAAAACAAAAAGCGCAATCTCCTTCATGCTTATTCCTTCAATAACAACCAGAAGGTCAAAGCCTCCCGACATAAGATAAACCGAATTTACAACGGGAAACCGTTCCATAATTTCATCCGCTGTTTTATCAAAGCCACCGCCCTGCTCGGGAGTAACCTTGAGCTCTATATATGCACACACATAGTTATCGTCTATATTTTCTCTGTTAACAAGTGCCTTATAGCCTAAGAGCACTCCCGCCTCTTCCATTTCCTTTACGGCGGCGGCGACCTCTTGCTCGGAAACGCCCAGCATTACCGCAATCTGACCGTTGGTGAGTCTGGCATCTTTTTCCAGTTCGTCAAGAATTCTCTTTTTAAGCTCCATTTTTCTCTCCTTCCGAAGCCGCTTCAGGCCTCATTATGCTCCTCCAGAAGCTTGGTTTTTATGCTCCAGAGTTTTTCGGATAAATCCACATAATATTTATGGGGATTTTCAAATCTTTTTACTTCATCCCATATTCTGCCCAGCTCAATTTTGCAATGCTCTCTTACCTCATTTACCTCCGGAAGCTCATAAACAAGCTTTCCTTTAACGAAAATATCCGTAAGTAGCTTTTCGGCACGGAATGAAGTGAGAGTTTTTTTCTTCCAGGTATGCTCCGGATCAAATATGGTATACGGCTTTGAATCATCTATTTCTTCACCGTGAAGAGTAATAACATCGGCTATTGCCTCGCCGGTTTCACGGTTATAAAGTCTGTATAAATCCTTAAAGCAGGGATTGGTTATTTTTTCAATATTTTCGCTGATTTTGATTTTCGGAATCTCTTTTTCCCCTTCATACACGGCAACAAGCTTATAAACTCCGCCAAAGACAGGCTCCGATCTTGAGGTTATGAGTCTTTCTCCCACCCCGAAGGAATCAATCTGCGCTCCCTGATTAAGCAAATCCTTTATTATATATTCATCAAGAGAATTGGAAACAACTATTCCCACATCGGAAAATCCGTTTGCATCCAGTTCTTTTCTGATTTTACCCGTAAGATAGGTTATATCTCCGCTATCCAGCCTTACGCCCTTCGGACGAAAGCCCTTTTTAACCACGACCTCTCTGAATACCTTTATTGCATTGGGAAGCCCCGACTTTAAAACATTATAGGTATCTATGAGAAGCGTGCAATCATCCGGATAGGTTTCGGCATATGCCTTGAAGGCATCATATTCCGTATCAAACATCTGAACCCAGCTATGCGCCATGGTGCCCAGTGCGGGAATATGAAAAAGCTTATCGGAAATCGCACATGCCGTTCCGAAGCAGCCTGCAATATACGCCGCTCTTGCGCCGCTTATTGCCGCATCCTTCCCCTGAGCTCTTCTTGAACCGAATTCCATAACCGCTCTGCCTTTAGCCGCTCTTACAATTCTGCTTGCCTTTGTGGCAATCAGGGACTGGTGATTAAAGGTTAAGAGAATCATGGTTTCAATAATCTGCGCCTGAATAACGGGGCCTTTAACGGTCATAACCGGTTCATAAGGAAATATGGGAGTTCCTTCTTTAACTGCCCGTACATCACAGGAAAACTCAAAGGTTCTCAGATACTCAAGAAAATCCTCGGAAAATTTATTCTTGCTTCTTAAATACTCAATGTCTTCATTGGTAAATTTAAGCTCTGAAATGAATTTCACGATATCCTCAAGACCTGCCATAACGGCATAGCCACCGCCGTCGGGAACTCTTCTGAAAAACACGTCGAACACCGCAATCTTATCTTTCATTCCGAAATCGAAATACCCCTGAGACATAGTGTATTCATAAAAATCGGTAAGAAGCGCAAGATTATCCGAAATATTCATAAAGGCTCCCTCCTTTGAGATGACTTAACCGCAAAAGTTCGTACTATGCCAAACTCCCGCAGTTTAAACATAGCTATTCTACCACAAAAGACAAACATTGTCAAATAAAAAACAATATCTTGTTCAAATATTTATACGTGCTTCTTTTATTAATCGAGGCAGGAATATATTACGTTACGGAGTCTGGGCTGATAATACGACTCCTGCTGATTCAGCATATGATGAGCATAGAAAACTCCGAGCTTTCTTTCCGTATCCACATATACTGAAGAGCCTGCCGCTCCTCCCCATCCGAATTCTCCCAATGAGCTTAAGGAACCGCCTTCGGCTTTATTAATAAGGGTTCTTACTCCGAGACCGTATCCGTAGCCCGCAAGCTGAGGCCAGCTAAAGGTTTTCCTCTGCTCTTCCGATAACTGATTAACCTTCATGAGAGCAATTGCCGCAGGAGAAAGAATCTGCTCGCCGGTTTTACCGGTTCCGTTATTTGCAAGGGCATTGCAAAGCCTGGAATAATCAGTAACTGAAGTGATGAGTCCCGCTCCGCCGCTATCGTATTCCTCTCCGAAGCGATGAGAGACCTTACCGTCTGTTTTTATGAGATACCCTCCGCATTTGGTCATATCCTTTGCCTGACTGTCTCCGGGAATTTTCGATTCATCGTTTTCGAGCTTGAAATGATACTGGGTTGAGATTCTGCCCTTGGTAAGCTCACATTCGTGAAAGAAGGTTTCATTCATTCCGAGGGGTTCAAAAATATTTTCTTTAACATAATCTCTGAACTTTTTGCCTGAAATAACCTCAACAACTGCTCCCAGAACATCGTGACCGTAGCTGTATTGCCAGCGTTTTCCCGGCTCAAATGCAAGAGGCATTTTTGCCATTTTCTTTATTACGTTAAGAGTATTGAATTTTCCATTCGTTTCTTCCTCAGCTTCTTTTAAAAGGGCATCGGAAATTTCATAGGTCATTCCCGAGGTCATAGTGAAAATCTGCCTCATGGTTATAGGCTTTTCAGCTTTTGTAAGCTCACCGTTTTCACCCTTGATATACATTTCCCTGTATTCGGGAATAAAATCATAAAGAGGTGTATCAAGAACAAATTTTCCTCTTTCAAGCAGTTGAACACCCGCAACCGCAGTAACAACCTTTGTGGAAGAATAAATATTCATAAGGCAGTCATCCGTCATGGGAATTTTATTTTCCACATCAATATAGCCTGAACGGTATCTGAAAACCTCTTCATTATTAAGCCATACCGAAACATCGTTCCCGGGAATTCTCCAGGATGTTAAATGATCCATAAAGCTTTTCAAATTATCAAAATTCATTTTTAAACTCTCCTTTTACGACTTTTTACAAACGTCAACCCATTTTATAAAATCGGTTATTTCTTCCAGCTTTCCGGGAGTAAGCCTTATTGCACTGTTTGAGCTTCCGCAAGCAGGATAGATTGTTTCAAACTCTTTAAGAGAAGCATCAAGATAAATCTTCACGCCCTCATTTACACCGAAGGGGCATACCCCTCCCACGGCATGACCGATTAATGCTTCAACTTCTTCAAAGGCTATCATTTTCGCCTTGGTATGAAATTCTGCCTTAAACTTTCCGTTATCTATTTTTGAATCACCGGAGGCAACTATAAGTATAGGGGCATCTTCCACGATAAACGATAAGGTTTTTGCAATCTCACTTTCCTCGCAATTAATTGCTTTTGCCGCTTCGGAAACTGTTGCGGATGATACTTCAAATTCCATAACATCATCGGAAAGTCCGTATTTTTCAAGATATGACTTAGCCCGTTCAATAGACATACTCATCCATTCCTTTCATAAAAACCGTATGAAAATATTATACCATTTTTTCTCAAAAAATCAACTGTCTATATTAAAAATTCATATTGCTGCATATAAAAAAAGCGGTGCGAAAATTCGCACCGCCCGGACTGTCGAAAAGAAAGGTCTGCCGCAGAAGAATATTTGCTGAATGAAAATGAAAATAAATAACTTCTTACCAAAAAGGTATGCCGTGAAATCGGAACGAGCAAGCCCGTTCCCTACATTGAACAAAACGAGCCTTGCCGTACCATTTTCCCTTAATCAGCAAGCCTCCGTTTTACGGTTCCACAGTATCTTTAATCATAAAATAAGTGCTGACAAGCATTACGGCTAAGGCTATATAGAACTGAATTGCAGGTCTTTCTCCCAGAAATATCATACCGAAAGCAACGCCTAAAAACGGAGCTATTGAATAATAAGCACTTGTCTTGGCGGCTCCCAAATCTCTTTGCGCGTAAATGTAGAAATATATACTTAACCCATAAGCGATAAAGCCAAGAATCAAGGCGAGCGCTATATAGCTGATCTGAAAGAAGCGTTCTCCAACAGCGACAGAAAGAATAAGCGCGCCGATACCGGAGCCAAATCCTTTGATGATAACGATCTGTGCTGGGTTTTTAGATGAAAGCATACGGGTAC
>JAZQFU010000160.1:0-5802 GCA_045539675.1 Clostridia bacterium
AATAAGAGAAGCAGTTGAAAGCAAAACCGAAAATATTAAGATTTATATTTTAAGAAACGGAACAATCATTGAAGACTGCCTTATTCTCAGGGATCTGACAGATGATGAAAGAGACATTATTCTTTCCGGATGCTTAATCAATTATTATGCCTGATTTTTCATATAATAAATTGAATAAATAAGATTATAATAGTATCAGGGAGTGATGAATTTGAAAAAATTCTCTTTGATACTATTATTTATTTTGCTTCTCAGCGGATGCGGTACAAAAAAACAGGAGCAGGAAAACAATCGGATTGAGGAAACAAATACTGCCACCGTAACCGAGGATTACTCTTCCCTTTCCGATGAACTTTTCGGCTTCGGATACCGTAAAGAAGAAAAAGGAATCGTTCCTTCTATAGGTGTTTACGGAGACTATATTAAAGATATGCACGCCGTATATACCGGAGATACAACTAAAAAAAGGGTTTACCTTACCTTTGACGAAGGCTATGAGAACGGTTTTACTGCCGGTATTCTGGATACCCTGAAGGAGAAAAAGGTTCCGGCCATCTTTTTCTGCACGGGAGACTACCTTAAAAGAAACAAGGAGCTTATTGACAGAATGATTAATGAGGGTCATCTGATAGGAAATCATACCTGGAATCATCCGTCGATGCCAAAGCTTAAGGATGCTGAAAAAATAAGAAAAGAGCTTTCTGAGTTTGATGATTACCTTTTCAGCAATCATAAAACACGAACAAATTATTTCCGCTATCCCGGTGGTGAGTTCAGCAAAAAAACTCTTGCAGTAATAAAGGATATGGGATACAAAACTCTCTTCTGGAGCCTTGCCTACAAGGACTGGGAAAGAGATGTAACCCGCGGCTGTGACTACGCCGTAAACCAGGTGGTGAGTCAGCTTCATAACGGCGCCGTTATTCTTCTTCATGCCGTATCACAGGATAATGCAGATGCTCTGCCTCTTATTATTGATGCATTAAGAAAAGAAGGCTATAGCTTCGGCTCTGTGGATGAATTGAATTTTTAAAGCATAATGCAACAGAAATCTTCAAATTTTTGTTGCATTATGCTTTTTTATGTGATAAAATATATATTGTAATAAAAAAAGAGGTGAATTAACCATGAATAATAATGAAAATAATGAATTGGGCAAAAGAATTAAGGAAAAACGTGAAGCTCTTGGCTGGACAATGGAAATGCTGGGACAGCAGCTTGGCGTAAACCGTTCCACAATCAAAAGATATGAAGACGGTGAAACAAAAAGAATCACCTTTGCAATTCTCGAAAAAATAGCAACTGTGCTTCAGACTACAACAGAGTATTTTTTCACCGGAATTGAACCCAATAAAGATACTTCGGGAATTCTCGAAATCCCCACCGTGCTCAAGAGAATCCCCGTTCTCGGAGTTATCCGCGCCGGAAATCCCATAGCGGCAAACGAAGAAATTGACGGCTATACTTTTATAGATGCCCCCGACCCGGATAACTATTTTGCATTGAGAGTTACGGGAGATTCGATGAATGCCGCACGTATTTACGACGGTGATATTGTTATATGCCGCAGGCAGAATTATGTTGAAGACGGTCAGATTGCCGTGGTGCTTGTAGATAACTGCGATGCAACCGTTAAAAAGGTTTACAGAGATACCGACAAAAAGACCGTTCGTCTTGAACCTCAGAGCACAAACGGAATTCACCGTTCCATAATTGTAAATTTAAAAACAACCCCCTTCGAAATCCTTGGAAAGGTTGTAAGGGTTGAATTCAGTCTGGAAGGTTAAGGTGATACCGTGAAAAGCATATCGGTGGAATGCCTTCCGGGAATAAGCAAGGCGCGTTCAAAAATGCTTTCAAAGCTTGGAATTTCTACAACCGAGGATATAATAAAGCATTATCCGAGAGGCTATGAAAACCGTGGAAATCTCAAATATATTTCTCAACTTACCGACGGAGAAAAGGTTCTCATAAAGGCTACCGTTTCTGATGACTGTCAGGTAAGGAAAATAAGAAAAAATCTTACCGTAACCAAAGTGCATGCATTCGACGAAACCGGAAGAATAGAAATAACCTACTTTAATCAGGCTTATATGGCTGATTTACTCAGAGCCGGAGCAGAGCTTCGTTTCTTCGGCAAGGTCACAGTAAACGGAAGAAAAGCCGAAATGGTGAATCCTCTTACCGAATCCGAAGAAAAAAACACCGGTGGACTTATGCCCCTTTACAATCTTACTAAGGGAATCACCGGAAATATGTTTTCCGCATATGTACGTATGAGTCTCAACGGCATTGATTATCAGAGCGAAGAAACCCTGCCCGAATACATACGAAAAAAGCATCAGCTTTGTGATCTTTTATACGCATATGAAAACATTCATTTTCCGGCTTCTCTTTTTGCGGCAGAAACCGCAAAAAGAAGACTTGCTTTCGAAGAGCTTTTATTTATGCAGCTTGGTTTAAGAATGCTTAAAAAGGTTAATTCGGGAAACAAAGGCCGTATATTCTCTGATTTTAAAATTGCGGAACGGCTTGCTGAATATCTTCCCTACGAATTGACCTCTGCTCAGAAACGTGTAATCCGTGAAATCGCAAAGGATATAAAGTCAGGAAAACAGCTTAACCGTCTCGTTCAGGGAGACGTAGGCTCAGGAAAAACGATTGTTGCCTGTGCCGCACTTATGATGGCGGCTCAGGATTCATGTCAGGGAGCACTTATGGCACCTACAGAAATTCTTGCCTGCCAGCATTACGAAGCACTCTCCCCTATTTTCTCCGATTTTGGATTTTCCTGCAGACTTCTTACGGGCTCAACCCCGAAAAAAGAGAAAAAAGAAATTTCAGAAAAGCTTGCCTTGGGAGAAATTGATATCCTCATAGGCACGCATGCTCTTATTGAAAACGATGTTGTGTTTAAAAACCTTGCTCTCTGCGTTACCGATGAGCAACACCGTTTCGGAGTAAAGCAGAGAAACAGACTCTTTGAAAAAGGTGAAGGAGTCCATATGCTGGTTATGAGTGCAACCCCCATCCCCAGGACTCTGGCACTTATATTATACAGCGACCTTGATATTTCAGTTATAGATGAAATGCCTCCCGGTCGCCAGAAGGTGGAAACTTATCTTGTTTCACCTGATTCCAGAGATAAAATAAACTATTTCTTAAAAACTGAAATATCTAAAGGAAACCGTATTTATGCTGTCTGCCCTCTTATTGAGGAAAGCGAAAATTCAGACCCTTCATTAAAAAGTGCAACCGATTATGCCGCAGAGCTTAAAAAGGCTCTCCCGGATGCCCAGATTGCTCTTCTGCACGGAAAAATGAAGCCTGCGGAAAAAGACAGAATAATGATGGATTTCAAAAACGGAAATACGGATATTCTGGTTTCAACAACAGTTATTGAGGTTGGCGTAAACGTGCCTGAGGCAACGGTTATGCTCATAGAAAACGCGGAACGCTTCGGACTTTCCCAGCTTCACCAGTTACGTGGACGTGTGGGAAGAGGAACCAGAAAATCATATACCCTTCTTGTTACAAATTCAAAGGGAAAAACATCGTCGGAACGGATGAAGATAATGCTTGAAACTACCGACGGGTTTAAAATCAGCGAAAAAGACCTTGAGCTACGGGGCCCGGGTGATTTCTTCGGAAGTGAGCAGTCAGGCTTTGCTGACCTGAAAATTGCAGATCTTATCACGGATATAAAGCTTCTTGCAATTGCTTCAGAGGAAGCTAAAGAGATTTTGGCCTTTGACCCCGATTTAAGTCAGAAAAAAAACATTTTGCTGAGGAAAAACGTCAGCAAAATGTTTTCAAAAGACAATTTCATATTCAATTAATCAAGAATATAGACCTTTGCTTTTCTTACACCGAAGTTGATACATTCACTTTCTGTGTTGCGGTAAAGGTCTATTTTATGCCCTTTAATCGCTCCGCCGGTATCTTCGGCTACGGCATAACCGTAAGTCCAGGATTTACCGTCCCATGCTTCAATATAAAGCCTGGTTCCCAGAGGAATAACTCTTGGGTCAACTGCAACTCTTCCAACTGCACAAGCCTTTCCTGTTGCAGTAAGTCCGCCTCCGGAATATGAATATGCCGTCATCTCAAGAACCTTTGAGTAAGAAAAATCTCCTTTTCTTCCCGAGGTATTACTTCTGTTTGTAACAGTAGTTACCATAGTTCCATATTCAACAACCTTCGAAACGGGCTTTTTGGTTACTTCTTCGGATAAAAGCTCCTTTTCAATAACCTTTCCGTTATGCTCAAGAACCTTATAGGTCTTAACCTTTTCGCCATTCACTCCGGCAGTTTTAACCTTATCGGTTCCTTTTTTCATACTGCTGTTTGCAACGCTTTTGGTTTCATAAGGAATAACTTCTGATTCCTTAACCTCACGGTATGCTTTCGCAATAATTTCCACCTTAAGATTTTCACTTACGGGAGTTTCCGCAGGGGTGATGAGAAGATTCTCGTCTCCAAGGGGAATTTCAAGCTCTTTAACAAGCTCTTCAACTGTTCCTGAAACAGTTTTTACGGTTTTTTCCTGATCATCGAGAGCAACGATTACAGTTTTCGCTCGGGTTATTTTTATGCTTCCGCACTCACGTACAGAATCTTCCGGACGACATGAAAGCTGATCTCCATCTCTAAGCTCAAGTCCGGTCTCGGCCAGTACACCTTCAACGGTTTTGGAATAAACCTTATAGGTACCGGCTGTGCCGTTATCATCTATTGTTACCTCATAAACGGCAAGGTTCAGTGCAATTGCCATAACCGCAACTGATAAAATAACTGCGGAAAGGCATATCACTGTTGCTCTCAATGCAAAAACCGACTTAAATAAGTCTCTGAATTTCTGCATATATACCTCCTGAATTTTTTCCTGATTTATGACAGATGACCCGGTCATTATATCATATTTTCATACATTTGTCAACTTTTGCAGAGATTTTCGTGCATTTTCAACAAGTTTACGGGTATTTTCAATGCTTCAGACAATTACTGCACCTGAGTAACATTATGTTTCACACTTTTTAAGGGTAAAATGGCACAAATTTCCCGTTTTTTTTTCGATTTTCAGCAAAAATGCACTCCGAAACCCCTTTGTTAAGGGCTTTTTCAATATATCCACAGTTTAATTATATGCATCAGATTCAGTTTTTATTCAGAATTGCCACCGCTTTTTTTGCCGCCTGCTTTTCTGCTTCTTTTTTAGTTCTTCCGCTTCCTTTTGCAAGCTCTTTTCCTTCAAGAGAAACCCTTACCGTGAAGACCTTATTATGGTCAGGCCCCTCCTCACCTATTAAAGTATATTCGGGAGCCTTCCCCTCATCCTTCTGAGTTATTTCCTGAAGAAGAGTTTTAAAATCTCTGAAATCCCCGCCCTTTATGACCTCTTCTACTTCTTCCTCAAGATATGAAAGAATAACACGTTTGGCTTCCTCAATTCCACCGTCAAGATAAATAGCTGCAAATAATGCCTCAGTTGCATCCGAAAGAATTGAAGGGCGTCTTCTTCCGTTGGATTGCTCCTCACCCCTTCCGATGAAAATATACTCACCGAGACCTATTGACATGGCAATTTTGAAAAGTGCCTTTTCACAAACAACAAGAGAGCGGATTTTAGTGAGCTCTCCTTCCGGAAGATTCTTATAATGCTCGTAAAGATACTCTGCGGCGGTAAAACCTAAAATAGAATCCCCCAGGAATTCAAGACGTTCATTATTAATAAGCTTCTTCCCTTTTTCATTATAAGATTTGTGAGTAAGTGCAGTTTTCAAAAGTTCCCTGTTTATCAGG
>JAZQFU010000161.1:0-2246 GCA_045539675.1 Clostridia bacterium
CATAAAATCAGAGGTTGGTGCGGCGATGAAGGCTATATCTACAGGAGTATTTCCCCTTGCAATATCAAAAGGTCTTCCACCATGAGTTCTGAACTCCACAGGATTTTCAAGAATACCTTTTGAAAAATGCCTGCCGAGGCCTGCAGAAATATAATCAGCGCAAACCTTAGTAACCACACCGTTTTCAATATGTGCTATAAGAGGCATATGAACATCAAACAGCGAGCTTGCGTTAACAGTGAGGTTTTTTATGCCAAGCTCTGCGATTATATCCATAACAATATTGAGAACATAATCACCGTTACGCAGATGATGATGGAAGGAAACGGTCATCCCGTCTTTTATTCCCGAAAGCAGCACAGCTTCCTTTAGCGTTTTTACCAGCTTATTCATTTTTCCCCCTCCTTGTGATGCCCAGCTCCTCAGCCATATCTATAGTACGTTTTGCACGTGCAACAATGGGTGCATCTATCATTTTACCGTGTAGAGATATCGCTCCCTTTCCAAGAGATTTGGCTATTTTGATTGCATCAATTACTTCATATGCATAATCAATTTCTTCAACAGACGGACTGAAGACTCTGTTTATGACTTCAACATGACGTGGAGAAATAGAGGCTTTCCCCGAAAATCCAAGTGCTTTTGCAAGATTTGCATCAGACTCAGCACCGTCATCATCGTTAACATCTGTAAAAGGTGTATCATATACATCTATACCTGCCGCACGCGCCGCAACAACAAGACGGGTACGTGCATATTCTATTTCTCTGCCTTCCTTAGTGCGTTTGCATTGAAGATCAGCGGTGAGATCCTCAGCACCAAGAAACAGAGCTTTAACTCTTTTATTGCAGGTTGCAATAAAAAAAGAATTTTCAACGCCAAGCGCTGTTTCAATAAGCGGCATAAGCCCTACGGCATCGTTTTCAAATCCATATTCTTTTTCAATTTTGCTCATATAATCAGCAACGATATGAACGTCTGACGGATTACTTACCTTAGGAAGAAGGATAAGAGACGGCTTTTCAGGAAGAATAGAATCAATATCCTTCATCCAGTATTCCGTATCAGCAGAATTAATTCTTACAATAAACTCACACATTCCTTTATCTGTATATCTTAAGGTGTTTCGTACCAGAATTCTTGCTGCATCCTTTTCTGACGGGGATACTGCATCTTCAAGATCAAATATAACCGCATCTGCTCCGAGATAGCATGAATTTATAAGCATATTCGGATTATTTCCCGGTAAAAAAAGCATACTCCTCCGCATTATTTTTCCTCCGTTCCGCGAAGAATTGCAGTTTCAACTCTCGCTCTGATAACACATTCAAGTGCACCTCTGTCTGTCACACGGATTTCTGCATTTTTAACATCATATCCATTGAGAACATCCATAACAGCTTTTTCTATTTTTTCTCCGAACTGATTTTTTACCACCGATTCAAGAGAAAAGCTTATTCCCGCTTCCGCAGGTTCAATTTCAACATAAACATCGCTCGATTCCAGAGTTCCGGCAGACGCGCATTTTATTATTTCCATAGCATAAAACTCCTTTCAGATAAATTGTTACACTATTGTTACTATAACAATCATTTACATTATATAACATAAAATAAAAAAAATCAATTATTTTCTTTGCATATTCTATAACTATATGATATAATTGTTTTATCATTATATATCAAGAGGTTAATTATGTATATTGAACTCCTGAGCAATCTAAAGAATTCCAGGCTTGAGAAGTGGAAAAAGCTCCTTCAAAGTGAAGGGCTTTCCTGCGATGAAAAAATATCCCATACTGTTCTTATATGGGATGAAAACGAGCTTGCCGCCGCAGGTTCCGGATATGAAAATATTTTAAAATGTATTGCTGTTAATAAATCTTATCGGGGACTCGGGCTGACAGCAAAAGTTATAACTGAGCTTCGAAAGGAAGCTTTCGGAAGAGGTTATAACCATCTGTTCCTGTATACAAAACCGTCAAATGAAGAAAAGTTTTCCTCATTGTTCTTTTATCCGGTTGCACACACAGATGAAATACTTCTTATGGAAAACCGTGCAAACGGAATTGCAGACTTCGTTAACAAGCTTCCTCATGTTTCGGGCTACCGGAAAAACGGAGCAATAATCATGAATTGTAATCCATTCACTCTGGGTCACCGTTTTCTGATTGAAACAGCATCACGGGAATGCGAACAGCTTTTTGTTTTTGTTGTTTCTGAAGATAAAAGCTATTTTTCTTTTAA
>JAZQFU010000162.1:0-3306 GCA_045539675.1 Clostridia bacterium
CAATGCAGACAACTTACTGTCTAACAGTGATGGATTTGACTCAGATACAAAACATCAGATTTACACAGATATTTATAACGACTCTGTGTGGCTTACAAATCTTGTTGAAAACCTGTTATCCGTTACAAGACTTGAAGACGGCAATATGAAATTAAATAAATCTACAGAGCTTATTGATGAAATAATAACAGAAGCATTAAATCACATCAACAAGCGCAGTGTCGAGCATAGAATAACGGTATGCGAAAGCGATGATATAATGCTTGTGGATGTGGATGCAAGGCTTATCGTTCAGGTGATAATAAATATTGTTGATAATGCAATTAAATATACACCAAACGGCTCGGAAATTACAATCAGTACCGAAAGAAAAGATGATATGATTTCGGTTAGTATTGCAGATAACGGCAACGGCATTGCAGATGACATTAAAGACAAGGTGTTTGATATGTTCTATACAGGAGCAAATAAAATTGCCGACAGCAGAAGAAGTCTTGGGTTGGGACTTGCTCTTTGCAAAACAATCATATCAGCACACGGCGGAGAAATTACTGTATCAGATAACATTCCGAATGGCGCTGTGTTTACATTTACCCTGCCTGTAAAGGAGATTGATATAAATGAATAAGACAATTACAGTTTTAGTTGTTGAAGATGATATGCCCATACGAAACTTAATCTCAACAACGCTAAAAACTCACGAATATAAGTTCTTAACTGCAAAAGACGGAAACGATGCTATTATGCAGGCGTCTTCACATAATCCCGATGTTGTTCTGCTTGATTTGGGACTTCCTGATATAGACGGTGTTGAAGTTATAAAGAAAATACGTTCTTGGTCTAATATGCCGATTATTGTTATCAGTGCAAGAAGTGGGGACACAGATAAAATAGAGGCGTTGGACTGCGGCGCTGACGATTACTTAACAAAACCGTTTTCGGTGGAAGAGCTTCTTGCAAGGCTTAGAGTAACACAAAGAAGATTAAGCTATCAAAGCCAAGCAGCATCAGAATCAGTTTTTACAAACGGAAAGCTCAAAGTTGATTATGCTGCAGGCTGTGCATACCTTAATAACGAAGAAATGCACCTCACTCCGACAGAATACAAGCTGCTTTGTGTGTTGTCGCAAAATATCGGAAAGGTGCTTACTCATAAATTTATTGCGGAAAAAATCCGGGGCAGTGCATGGGAAACAGATGTAGGTTCCCTTCGGGTGTTTATGACAACACTCAGAAAAAAGCTTGAAAACCTTCCGGACTCTCCGCAATATATCCAGACACATATAGGTGTCGGATACAGAATGATGAAGGTTGAATAAGTTTATATTCAAACGTAATAATTGAAAGCCCGGGAAAACATCGGATATTCCCGGGCTTTTCTTGCTGCCTGTATTCATTTTCACTAAATGCAGCTTTCTTTTTCAACGAAATATTAAACTGCTCCCCCCTCTGAAAAACAGACAGTTTTTCCCTTGTAAAATCTTTTTCTTTATGTTATAATAATTTGTAATATTTTTACGGAGGCAATTATGGATATTAATACTGTTTTTTCGGAAATTGACCGTCTGAAGAATAAATATATCTCATTTCTTACCGACATATGCAATATAGAAAGTCCTACCGATTATAAAGAAGGCGTTGACCGTGTCGGATATTTCGTTAAGGAATTTTCGGAAAAGCTTGGTTTTAAAACCGAAGTTTTTCCTCAGAAGGTTTCGGGAGATATAATAACAATCACTATGAATCCCGATTCTTGTGAAGCTCCTTTAACGCTTTGCTCCCACACCGATACTGTCTATCCCCTCGGCTTATTCAAAGAGCCAAAAGTTAAAACCGACGATGAAAAAATATACGGTCCGGGAGTTGCAGACTGTAAGGGCGGTATTGCAATATCACTTCTCGCAATGGAAGCACTTTCCCTTTCGGGATACACAAAGCGCCCGATTCAGCTCATTCTCCAGTCAGACGAGGAGAAAAACAGCTGTCCCAGCAATAAAGAAACAATCAACTATATATGCGAAAAGGCGAAAAGCTCTGTCGCTTTCTTAAACGGTGAACCCTCGGTAAAAGACACCGCTTCCCTCGCCCGCAAAGGAATTGCAAGATACAGCTTTAACATAAAAGGAAAAGCGGCACACTCCTCTCTCTGCTATAAAGGTGCAAATGCTATCGCAGAAGCCGCATATAAAATCACCGAGCTTGAAAAATTTAAAGATCCCGACGGAATAACCTGCAATTGCGGTCTTATCTCAGGAGGCTCTGCAGCCAATACTGTAGCTGAAACCTGCAGCTTTGTTGCAGATATAAGATTTTCCACAACAAAAGAGCTCGACTTTATAAGAGAAACCATAAAAAATATAACCGAAAAATCCTTTCTCGAAGGCTGTGTAACCTTATCGGAGGAAATCAGCCTCCGTCCCGCAATGGAGGAATCTCCATTAAACTATGATCTGCTCGACAAAATTAACTGTATTTTTAAAGAAAACGGCTTTTCAGAATTCACTCCAAGAAAAGCTAACGGCGGTTCGGATGCAGCTTATATAACAAGATGTAATATCCCCTGTATAGACTCAGTCGGCTTAACGGGAAGCTCAATTCATTCGATAAATGAATATGCAGAGCTTTCCTCTCTCACAGACTATGCAAAAAGATATTGCTTAATCGCAGAATATTTATAAAAAACTATTGCATTTTCTTGCACAAAGATGTATAATTATGCATAAATTGATTGAAAGTAGGTATTATTATGATTAAAGTATCAGTTCTCGGTGCTACCGGATATGCAGGAGCTGAATTGGTAAGACTTCTTTGCACACACAAGGAAGTGGAGCTTTCGTATATATGCTCTGAAAGCTTTGCGGGAAAACCAATGAGCGAAGTATATAAAAATTTCAAAAAGGTTCTTGACAAAGAGCTTACTGCTCTTGATGTAGATGAAGTTGCAGCAAATTCAGACCTTGTTTTCACCGCACTCCCCCACGGAGTTTCCAAAACCGTTATCCCTGCTCTTTATGAAAAAGGTGTTAAAATAATCGACTTAAGCGGCGATTTCAGATATGACGATCCCGCTGTTTACGAAAAATGGTATGGTGAACCCCATACAAATGTTGAGCTTATGTTAAAGGCTGTTTACGGTCTTTGTGAGCTTCACAGAGAAAAGATTAAAACTGCGGAGCTTATCGGAAATCCCGGTTGTTACACAACCTGCTCTATCTTAGGTGCCGCTCCCCTTTATGCAAACAAGCTCGTCCGCCCCTCATCAATTATAATTGATGCGAAATCCGGAGTTACCGGTGCAGGAAGAAG
>JAZQFU010000163.1:0-5940 GCA_045539675.1 Clostridia bacterium
GTCTGTTACGAAAATTGTCCGCTTTCAATTCTTGAAGCCCATTCAATGGGAGTACCTGTTGTGACAATGGCAAGCGGAGGAATGGCGGAGCTGGTCAAGGATGGTTTAACAGGCACTCTTATTAAAAAAGCAACACCTGAAGCGATTTCCGAAGCCATCGTAAAAACAATTGAGGACGATGAGTACTACAGAATTATCAAGGATAATTGCCAAAAGGAAAAAGAGATCATTTTAAGTGTTGAGGAATACTGCAATATTCTGATTGATGAGTATAAGAAGCTTATGAAGAGGTGAGAATGTGAATTTGCCGGAGGTCAGTATTATTGTTCCTGTATATAATTCAGAAAAATATCTGAAAAGATGCATAGATTCTCTTAAAAATCAAAGTCTTGAAAATATTGAAATACTTCTTGTGGATGATTCGTCAACTGATTCTTCTCCGGAAATATGTGACTTCGAAGCAAAGAAAGACTGCAGAATCAGAGTGATTCATAAAGAAAATGAAGGTGCCGGAATGGCACGTAATGCTGCACTTAAGCTTGCAAGAGGAAAATACATCGGTTTTGTGGATTCCGATGATTATGTTGAAGCTGATATGTTTAAAACCCTTTACGATAAAGCTCTGAAATATGAATCCGAGCTTGTTATGTCCGGTGTTATTTTTGTTGACGGGAATATGTTCAGCGAGGCAGGGGAATGTGTCCGTAAGTCTTATTTCAAGAAGGATACCGTTTTCAGTTCCGATAAAGAGTTGTGCGAACTGAGAATGGGGATTGTCGGAGCATTACCGAATGAGCCGGACGACAGCAAATACGGGATGAGCATATGGAAAAATCTTTTCAGACGTGAAATTATAACGAAAAATAATATTCTTTTTCAATCAGAACGAGAAATTTTGTCTGAAGATGCCCTTTTTATGATTGATTATATCAGATGCATAAAGAAAGCGGTAGGAATTAAAGAAGCTTTTTACAATTATTGCAGAAATGAAGATTCTGTTTCTAAATCCTATAAAAAAGATCGTTTTGAAAAGAGTATTATTTTTGTTGATGAGGTAAAAAAAAGATTCAAAATCGATATTCCTGCTGAGGAATATGAAATTTATATAAACAGATTCTGGCAGGCTATGTGCAGAGTTTTATGCTCTCAGGAAATAATACATGCAGCTTCTGAAGACACAGGATATCACGAGCTTAAGGCAAGACTGAGAAAGATATGCTCGCATAAACTCAGTGTAAAGGCGTTTAAAGAGTATCCGTTAAATAAATTGCCCTTAAAACAGCGAATATTTGCATACGGCATGAAATACAGAATGTATTTTCTTTTGAAATTACTGGTAGGTCTGAGAAACGGTTAGGAGATAGTTATGTTTTTTTCGGTTATAGTTCCGGTTTACAATGTTGAAAAATACTTATCAGCATGCATAGAGAGTGTTCTTAGTCAGAGCTTTCCGGATTTTGAGCTTATTCTCGTGGATGATGGCTCCCCGGATAATTGTCCGAAAATTTGCGACAGCTATAAGAATAAAGATGCAAGAATAAAGGTTATTCATAAAGAAAACGGCGGTCTTGCCGCAGCGAGAAAAACCGGAATCGCTCTTGCATCAGGCGAATACGTTTTTAACCTCGATTCAGACGATGCGATTGAGGAAGATACACTTGAAAAAGCCTACGACATAATTAAGGAAACGTCTTGTGAAATTGTTTCTTTTGCATACAGATGGGTAAAAAACGGTATGACCGTTGATATCACTGATGACGGACTTGATGAAGGAATATATGATGCTAAATGTATAAAAGAATATATTTATCCGAGACTTCTGATGAATAAAAATATGAAGCACATTTCCTATTACCTGTCCGGTAAAGTAATTAAAAGAGAATTTTTGTTGCCTTATCAGCTTGGAGTGAATGAAAATATCTCACTCGGCGAGGATTTTTGTTGCATAGTTCCTTGTTATCTTAATGCTGAAAGTGTGTATATAAGCAAAAAGTCTGCATATTTATACTCCGTACGTGAAGATTCACTCTCGAAGGAGTTTAACGTAAAGCAAATTGAGCTTATAGAAAATGTTATGAAAGAAATAAGCAAATCAGCCGAAAACAAGCTTGAAGACTTTGAAGAACAGCTTTGCAGATATTCCTGCTTTATGTGCTTTACGGTCTTGGCCGCGGCAGCTGAGAGAAACTGTTTCAGAAGCATTAAGAAGCTGAAAAAGGCGATTATGGGCTCTTCACACAAGAAAAAAATAAAAACTGCAAGGTTTACCGGAATATCGCTTAAGAGTAAAATCACTATATTTCTTATGAAGAAAAATCTCTATATAACTTCGTTTTGTTTTCTCAATATTTGCAAAATGATCAAAAGTGTATTCAGAAAGGGGAGATAATGTAATGCCTGATATTTCTGTAATTATGAGTGTTTATAATGGGGAGGCGTATCTGGAAGAAGCTATAGAAAGCGTAATAAATCAATCCTTTAAAAGTTGGGAGCTTATAGTTATTAATGACTGCTCGAATGATTCTACCGGTACAATTCTTGAAGATTATTCAAATAAGGATGAAAGAATAAAGGTTTATACTAATGAAGTCAATCTTAAGTTACCCGCATCACTTAATAAAGCAATTTCGCTTTGCAAAGGTAAGTATATTGCAAGAATGGATGCAGATGATATATCTCTTCCTGAAAGATTTGAAAAACAATACGCCTTCATGGAAGCAAATAAAGATGTTGTATTATCCTCCTGCCGCTTCCTTACAGTAAAAAACGGCATTTATGCATCCGGTGGTGCAGGTGGCAGATGTGACAGTAACGCATTAAAAGCAATGCTTCTTGTTTCAAATCCAATATTACATCCCGGAGTTATTGCGAAGGCAGAAATTTTAAAGAGCTATCAATATGATACCTCACTCACTTGCACTGAAGATCTTGAACTCTGGACAAGACTTGCGGCAGATAACAAAAAGCTTGCTATTCTGTCCGAGCCGCTTCTTATATACAGATTGCATGATAAACAGATAACAAGCACCACCCTTGAAAGGCAGCATACCGAGGTTCTTAAGATACAACAAAAATATTATTCTGTTGTTCTTGATTCCCTGAATGAAAATATACAAGATTTTTATATCAGCGGCATATATTTCAAAGAAAATGCCGATATAAAAGAATTTATAAAATATGCAAAATGGATGAAGAAGGTAAGTAAAGGCAAATTCAATAAATATGATATAAACTATGCTCTTATTGAAATTCTTGCAGAATACAAAAGATGCGGCATATCCGCAATTGAAATCCTTAAAGGCATGTTATTGTTTAATCCTGTATTTCTTATTAAGGAGATAGTGAGAAGAAAAATAAATGCAGGGAAAGATATATCAAAATGCTTTGCTCTGGCAAAAGCATCAGGATTAATCCGGACAGCCGGAACAAAGGAATTTCCCATTTTTGAAAAACAGAAAGCGAGCGCAGAATAATGCATATTTTTGAATATCCTTATGTTATAATAACCATTCTTGTGATGATTATTATATTAATGGGACTTATAGGTTTATATTTTACCGTAAAATCAGTAAGAACCTCAAAAGAAACAGCCGCAAAAGGCTTCTGTGGGCTGGGAAAAATAGAAAATGATTTTGAAAGAGCCGGCAAACGCCCTGTAGTGAGAGGAATTGTTTATATTTCGGCTTCGCTTGGCGGAATAAAAAGAATATACTCAGATGCCGGAGTTTCACGGATTTATGAACAGATAAAACGGATTCTTCTGAAACACTTTGGATTTTCCGGCGGAGGAGAGATTTCTCTTTACGGCACAGATCATTTTGTTGCTCTCAGTATGCATGATGCTGAAGGTACCGGGCATATTATTGAGAATTGCTATAAAGAAATCCATGAGAGCCTTATAAAGTATGGTGCTGTCAATACGGTGCATTTACACTTCGGGTATCATTGCACTTCTGCAACAGATATTGAATTTAAAACTGCTCTTTCGAGAGCGAAGCAGGCTTGCAGTATTGCGGAAGATAAAAACATGCTTAATTGTATGTGGGACAGCTCTAACGGGAAAGAATTTGAAAGGAAAGTCAAAATAGAAAACAATATTCATAATGAAATTGATAATAATAAATTTTTTCTGGAATATCAGCCTATTCTTGATGTCTCGACCGGGAAAATCATGGGTGCCGAGGTGCTTGCACGTTTGAATTCTTCAACAGAAGGAGTTCTTACACCATATCATTTTCTGTCAGCCGTGAATAATGTTGGACTGAATGAAAAATTTGACTATTATATTTTTGAAAAGAATTGTAAATGGATTGCAAGCGATAAAGAAAAAAGAGAAAAATATGTATATACAATTAATTTTTCCAGAGCAACGCTATGCGATACAGACTTTGCTGACAGAATAATCGACATTGCAGAAAAATACGGAATCAGTTATTCAAGTATTGCAGTGGAGATTCTTGAAGATAAAAATCTCAAAGAAGACGAAAAGCATATAATGATAAATAATCTTATAGTTCTGAAGAAAAAAGGTCTGATGATACTGCTTGATGATTTCGGCAAAGGTTATACAAACTTCGGCGATTTAACAGACTTTGATATAAGTATCGTTAAAATTGATAAAGCTATTACACAGAATGCAGTAACTCAAACCGGATTTCTTATTTTGAAGAATATAATAAGAACTGCTCACGACCTAGGATTCCGCACACTATGTGAAGGTATTGAAACCCCAGAGCATAAGGAGGCGGTAATTAATGCCGGATGTGATTTGCTCCAGGGATATTATTTCTACAGACCTATGCCTGTAACCAAGCTTGAAGCATTATTTGAGAATGAATAGGGTGATTTTATGTTATCAGTGATTATACCTGCATATAACGAGGAAAAATGCATTAGACACATATATGCGGTGATTAGTGATTTATTGAAAAAAAACAGTATAGAAGGGGAATTTATTTTTATTGACGATGGCTCATCGGATAATACATATAAGGAAATAATCGAGCTTTCTGAAAAAAACGAAAGAATTACAGGATTACATTTTTCAAGAAATTTCGGCAAGGAATCTGCAATTTCTGCCGGGCTTGCAGCGGTCAACGGAAGCTGTGCTGTAGTTATTGACTGCGATCTGCAGCATCCACCCGAAAAGATTATTGAAATGTATCACCTGTGGGAACAGGGATTTGAGATAGTTGAGGGAATAAAAAATGAGCGGGGGAATGAAAAAAAGCTGCATAGTATCGGAGCAAAATTGTTTTATTCTCTTATAAGCCGCATGGCAGGCTTTGATATGGCAAATTCTTCCGATTTTAAATTGTTGGATAAGAAAGTGGTTGACGTACTCAATAAAATGCCGGAAAGAGGTTTTTTCAGAGCAATTTCATATTGGGTCGGATATAAAAAGACAACCGTTGAATATGACGTGAGAGAACGTATAGACGGTGAATCAAAATGGTCAACAAGAGGTCTTATAAAGTACGCATTTTCCAATATTTCTTCTTATTCAACCGCACCGATGCAAACCGTAACCGTTCTTGGAATTATGATGCTTATCATTTCTGTTGTTTTCGGAGTTTGGGCGCTGATTGATAAGATTATCGGGCGAGCTCTTGAAGGTATGACAACAGTTATAATTATAACAATTTTCATTGGTAGTATTATAATGATAAGCCTTGGAATAATCGGCTATTATATTGCACGTATCTACGAAGAAATCAAGGGAAGGCCTAAATATATTATTTCATCCTCAGTAAAAAGCAACAGGTAGAACTTTAAGAATATTCTAATTAACGGAAAAGGCGCTTCTTGAAAACGTAAGCAAAGACGGACAATTTGTTGATGTGCTAAATAGAAGATTAGTTAATCGGGGGCATTAAATGGAAGCAGTATGGTTTCTTAATCTTGAAAATATTGTAACTGATAATCATGAGGCCATAGAAG
>JAZQFU010000164.1:0-8328 GCA_045539675.1 Clostridia bacterium
GTATATGCACTCTACGGAGCAATGAAGAAGGCAATTGACGAAGGTAATGAAATTCCTGCAAATATCAGCGCTTCTGACCTTTGCGAAATCTTAAAGGCGCAGTTCAACGGCGGATATACAGTTTCCAATGCAGTAACCGGCGAAAGCATTTCATGGGAAACCAGCGGTTATGTTAATAAGGAAGCTATCAAATATATCATAAAGGCTGCAAAATAATTTAATTCAAATATCAATTAAACCCCGATAACTGCATGCACCTCATAATGGGGTGCGTGCAGTTATGTATTTAAAGGACAGTGACTATGGAAATTATTTTATCAACGCTGATTAACGGTCTCAGTCTGGGCGGAATATATGCAATGATAGCTCTCGGCTATACTATGGTTTACGGTATTGCCAAGATGCTTAACTTTGCCCACGGTGATATTATTATGGTCGGCGGATACGTTATTTATGTTTTTATGGCAACAAAGAATCCTCTTCTTGCCATTTTAATGGCAGTAATTTTCTGCGTTGTTTTAGGTGTTACCATTGAAAAGGTAGCTTATAAGCCTCTTCGCGGTGCATCTCCTCTTGCGGTGCTTATTACCGCAATCGGTATGAGCTATCTTCTTCAGAGCCTTGCTCAGATTATTTTCGGCTCGGCAAATAAAATGGTAACGGTTTATGAATTCGGCTCGGTTTCCTTCCTGGGAGTTCCGGTGCAGATTTCTGCCCTTGTTACTTTAGGCGTTACCATTGTTGTTATGGTAGCGCTTACCCTGTTTGTTAAATGCACCCGCATCGGTCGTGCTATGATTGCCGTTTCCGAAGATAAGGGTGCGGCTCAGCTTATGGGAACCAATATCAACAGTATAATTACAATTACCTTTGCAATCGGCTCGGCTCTTGCGGCTCTTGCAGGCCTTTTCTATCTTCTCAAGGCTCCCAGTATATCAAGCACCTTAGGTGCAATGCCCGGAATAAAGGCATTTACTGCGGCGGTTATCGGAGGAATAGGCTCTATTCCCGGAGCTATGCTGGGCGGAATTCTTCTGGGACTTGTTGAAAGTATTTCATATAAGATTACCGCAATTGCACCCTATACCGATGCAATTGAGTTTTCAATTCTCATAATTATTCTGCTTGTAAGACCCACCGGCTTCCTCGGTAAGAAAAGGAGGGAAAAGGTATAATGAAAATGTTTAAGAATAAATTCAGGCATTATGTTAATTATATCGTTATCGGAATAATCACAGCTGTATTTGCGGGTATTACCCTTGCAGGCGGAAAATTCGATAACTCAACTCTTTTCCTTATGGAGAAAATTGCAATAAGCATTATTCTTGCGGTTTCTCTTTCCCTTGTGGTTGGATTTTTAGGTGAGCTTTCATTAGGTCATGCGGGATTTATGTGCGTGGGTGCTTACTTAAGCGGTAAGGTTGCCGCTCTGCTTGAGGCTTCTCTGGGCAATGGCCCCTTAACCTTTTTAATTGCGCTTGTTGTGGGTGCTGTTGTTGCCGCAGTCTGCGGAATCATAATCGGTATTCCCGCTTTGCGCTTAAGAGGAGACTACCTTGCAATAGTAACCCTTGCATTCGGAGAAATCGTAAAATCACTTTTCCAGAATACCTCCGATGCAACCTTCGGCGGAGCAATCGGATTAAATACTCCCCGATACGATAAAACCTATCTTTTTATATTTGCATTTATTCTCGTGCTTATTACTCTTGCGGTGGTGCAGAATTTTATCCGCTCCAAGCACGGCAGAGCCGTAACAGCAATCCGTGATAACGAGATTGCCGCAAGAGCAACGGGAATCAACGTAACGAAATACAAGCTTCTGACCTTCACTCTTTCCGCTATGTTTGCGGGAATTGCCGGAGTTCTTTACAGCTATAGTAACTATACTGTTCAGAGCGCTAAATTCGGATATAACTATTCAATTGAAATTCTTGTTATGGTTGTTCTCGGAGGAATGGGAAGCGTTAACGGTTCAATTATTGCGGCGGCGCTTATCACCTATCTTAATACCAAGCTTGCAACGGTGCTTACAGGCGATCTTGCCGTTCTTCAGAATCTTCTCTATGCGCTGATTCTTATTATAATTGTTGTTTATAAGAATGCTCCCGCACTCAAGAGCTTCAGAGACAGATATAATCTTTCCGCTTTTCTTAAGAAACTCCGCAAGCACGATCCTGCGGCAGATCTGGGAGATAAGGCAAACTGGGATGTTGTGCCCACCAAGATTGAGATGAACGAGGTTCTTTCAATTGATCTTGTTCCTCAGGATAAGAAGGGCAATACGGGAAACGGAGGCGATAACTGATGGAATATATTCTTGAAACAAAAAACCTCGGTATTTCCTTCGGAGGACTTAAGGCTGCGCAGGATGTGAATATCCGTATTAAGAAAAATCAGATTTACGGTCTCATCGGCCCTAACGGTGCAGGGAAGACTACTATTTTTAATCTGCTTACGGGAGTTTATAAGCCCACTACGGGAACCTTCTTTCTTGACGGTGAGGAGCTTAAGGGCTGCTCTCAGGAAAAAATCAATCACAAGGGTATTGCAAGAACCTTCCAGAATATCCGTCTTTTCAATAATATGACGGTTGTGAGAAACGTTATGGTTGGTCTGCATAACCGCTCCGAATATAAATGCACGGTTGCGGAAAGTCTTTTCCGTCTGCCCCGTCATTTTAAAGTGGAAAAGGAAATGAGAGCAAAGGCAAAGGAGCTGCTTGCAATCTTCGGACTTGAAGAGGAAAGAAATAACCTTGCCTGCAATCTGCCCTACGGTAAACAGAGAAAGCTTGAAATTGCAAGAGCACTTGCAACCAATCCCAAGCTCCTTCTTCTTGATGAACCGGCGGCAGGAATGAATCCTCACGAAACGGAAGACCTTGTAAAAACCATCCGTTTCATCCGTGAGCATTTTGATATGACCATTCTGCTTATTGAGCATGATATGAAATTTGTTGCAGGCCTCTGCGATGAGGTTACCGTTTTAAACTTCGGAACCGTGCTTGCAGAGGGCGAAACGAAAGTTGCTCTTAATGACCCCGAGGTTATTAAGGCGTATATCGGAGGTTAAGAGCTATGGCAATGCTGGAAGTTAAAAATCTTGAAGTATATTATGGGGTAATATGCGCTCTCAAGGGAATAAGCTTTGAGGTTAACGAAGGAGAAATTGTAACCTTAATCGGCGCAAATGGTGCCGGAAAAACCACCACTATGCAGAGCGTTGTGGGGCTTATTCCTCCAAAAGCGGGCAGCGTTACCTTTGAAGGTAAGGATATTTTCAAAATGCCCTGCCATAAAATTGTTCATCTCGGTATGACTCAGGTTCCCGAGGGAAGAAGAATTTTTCAGGAGCTTACTGTTTATGAAAATCTTCTTATGGGTGCTTATTCCGTTAAGGATCAGTCAGGCTTCAAAAAAGATATAGATGCAATCTATACCCGTTTTCCCCGTCTTGCAGAGCGCCGCAATCAGATTGCGGGAACTCTTTCGGGAGGAGAACAACAGATGCTTGCAATGGGAAGAGCTATTATGAGCCATCCCAGGCTTCTTATGCTTGATGAACCTTCCATGGGACTTTCACCGCTTCTTGTTGATCAGGTGTTTGAAATAATAAAGGATATCAATCGTGACGGCACAACCATTCTTCTGGTTGAGCAGAATGCCGGAAAATCCCTTGCCATTTCCGACAGAGCATACGTTCTGGAAAACGGAAAAATCGTTCTTTCGGGAACGGGTAAGGAGCTTTCGGAAAGTAAGCTGGTTAAGGAAGCATATCTCGGATGTTAGTGAAAAGGCAGAATTTTCTGCCTTTTTTTGTTACACAAAAATTTTATTGTGAATGCAAGAAAAAGTGTGGACTTTTTTGCAAATGTATTATAAAATGAATATATAAGTTTAAAGGAGGCAGAACCTATGGATACAATTAACAGCTATAAATGCCCATGCTGCGGAGCTCCTCTTGTTTTCGGCGGAGATTTGCTTAAGTGTGAATCCTGCGACAATACCTTTCCCCTTGAAACCATGCAGCAGATGAGCGAGGGAATGGCGGATGCCGGCGGTCAGTCAAAATACGACTGGGAGCATTACGAGCCGAGAAGCTATGAAGATACAAATGAGGTTAATCTTGCTAATTATTCCTGTCCCTCCTGCGGTGCGGAGGTAACGGGAGATGATACCCTTGGTTCGACGGTATGTCCCTACTGCGGGCAGTCCACCGTGGTTAAGGGTCAGTTTGAGGGAACTCTTCGCCCCGATTATATAATTCCCTTTAAAATTGATAAAAAGGCGGCTATGACAGCTTTTGAGGAAAGTGCGAAAAAAGCACCATTTCTGCCCGATGAATTCAAGAGCAAAAAGAAAATTGAGGAAATGGCAGGAGTTTATGTTCCCTTCTGGATGTTTGACTGCGACTGTAATGCGGCGCTCACCTATAATGCGCAGAGGGTTACTCATTGGAGCGATGCGAATTATAACTATACAAAAACCGATTATTACAAGCTTTTCAGAGCGGGAAGCGTAGGCTTTTCCAATATTCCCGTGGATGGCTCAAAAAAAGCCGACGATACCTATATGGAGGCGGTTGAACCCTTCGATTATTCCGAGGCTATGGAATTCAACGGAGCCTATCTTGCAGGATATATGGCAGATAAATATGATGTTTCTGCAGAGGAAAGCATTGAAAGGGCAAATGAAAGAGTGAAAAATTCTACCGTGGCGGCGTTTGATGATACCACCCGTTCATATGTGGCGGTTATTCCCGAGCAGCAGAGAATAAGCTTCTCGGAGGGTAAAATCAGATATTCTCTCCTTCCCGTATGGATGCTTAATATCAAATATCTTGATAAGATATACCGCTTTGCAATAAACGGTCAGACGGGAAAGGTTGTGGGGGAATATCCCGTTGACAAGAAGAAAAAGTGGAAGTATTTCTGGAAGATTGCAGGAATATGGTATATCGTTGCGGCAATAGGCGCATGGATTATGCTTGCTTAAGGAGGGGATGAAAATGAAAAAAACATATTCATTATTATTTATCTGTTTGCTTCTTATGAGTTTTGTTATCCCTGCCGGTGCGACGGAATTTTCGAATCCTCCGGTTACGGACGGAGCGGGATACTTAAGCGAAAGCGAGCTTTCGGAGCTTTCGGATAAGCTGAATGAAATAAGAAATAAATATGATTTTGAGGTTGCCATCGTAACCGAGAAGGAAATGTCCGGATATGATGCGGAAGCCTCCGCAGATGATATTTATGATTACCGGGGCTACGGTGCAGGAGAAAATGACGACGGAATTCTTCTTTACATATGCTCGGATGAAAGAAAATATCATCTTTCAACCTTTGCAGACGGTTTAAGAGTATTCAACGAAAACGGCATTGATTACCTTAAGATGAATATCGAACCTCATCTTTCGGAGGATGAATATTATCTTGCAATGAATACCTTTGCAGACCTTGCCGACGAGCTTCTTCTCATGGCGGCAAACGGAGAGCCCTTTACGGAGCTTCCCAATACTCCCGAATATGTGATTTTTATAATCGCTCTTGCGCTTGTGATTCCTCTTATTATTGCTTTTATTGCAATGGGAATTAAGCTTGCACAGATGAAAACCGCAGTTTCCAATGACTATGCGGCGGATTATATCAGACCCGGAAGCAAAAACATTACGGCTTCAAGAGATATATTCCTTTACAGCCATATAACCAAAACAGAAAAACCGAAAAACAATACTTCGGGAA
Organism: Clostridia bacterium; assembly: GCA_045539675.1. Taxonomy (GTDB): domain Bacteria; phylum Bacillota; class Clostridia; order UMGS1840; family HGM11507; genus JAZQFU01. Next base: position 5,744 of record JAZQFU010000164.1, read on the forward strand.
GCCATACCTCCTCCTCGGGAAGAACCCACGGCGGTGGCGGCGGAAGTTTTTAAAATAAAAAAGAAAGGTGAATTATTATGGGATTATTAAAAGCCGGTATCGGAGCATTATCAGGAGTTTTGGCAGATTCCTGGAGAGACTATTTCTATTGCGAAAGTTTAGATGCGGATACTCTTGTTCAGAAGGGTGAGAAAAGAACGGGAGGCCGTTCATCAAATAAAAAGGGAACGGATAATATTATCTCAAACGGTTCTATTATCAACGTTAACGACGGTCAGTGTATGATTATCGTAGAAAGCGGCAAGGTTGTAGACATTTGTGCCGAGCCGGGTGAATTTGTTTATGATACGGGCACGGAGCCCAGCCTTTTCTACGGAAGTCTTGGGGAAAATATCAAAAAAAGCTTTGCCGAGATTGGCAAGCGTTTCACTTTCGGCGGTGAGCCTGCAAAGGATCAGAGAGTTTATTATTTCAATACAAAGGAAATTATGGGAAATAAATACGGAACTCCCTCTCCAATTCCCTTCAGAATTATGGATCAGGCAATCGGATTTCCCCTTGATATTAAAATCCGCTGTCACGGTGAATATTCTTACCGTATAACCAATCCTATGCTTTTCTACACAAATGTTTGTGCAAATGTTGAGGATCATTTTACAAGGGATGAAATTGACGGGCAGCTTAAGTCCGAGCTTTTAACAGCACTTCAGCCTGCAATGTTCAAGATTTCGCAGAACAACATCTACTATGCGGCTATTCCTGCATACACAATGCAGCTTGCGGACGAATTAAACGAGCTTCTTTCTTCCAAGTGGAGAGACAGACGAGGCGTTGAAATCGTAGAATTCGGTGTATCGTCCGTCAGCGCAAGCGAAGAAGACGAAGCAAGAATTCAGGAATATCAGCGCTCTACTGCTATGGGCAGAGATGCAAATATGCTTCGTGGACATATGGCAGGTGCAACAGCTCAGGCTATGGGCACAGCAGCAGCTAACCCCAACGGCGCTGCAATGGGCTTCATGGGAATGAATATGGCAGGTAATATGATGGGCGGTATGTCAGGCTTTATGCAAGGCGCAAACAACAGCCAGAACACTATGGTTAATCAGCAGGTGGGCGGCGGTGCTGCACCGGCACAGGGTGGCTGGAAATGCAAATGCGGTACGGATAACACAGGCAAGTTCTGTCAGAACTGCGGTAAACCTCAGCCTGCACCGGCGGTAGGTTGGACTTGTGAGTGCGGTACAACCAATCAGGGCAAATTCTGTCAGAATTGCGGTAAGCCAAAGCCTGCAGGCGCACCACTGTATAAGTGCGACAAGTGCGGATGGACTCCCGAAGATCCACATAATCCACCGAAATTCTGCCCTGAGTGTGGGGATGTGTTCGACGAAAACGACAGAAAATAAGGAGCCGTTATGATGAAAAGATTTTTATGTATGTTACTTAGCCTTGCAATGATATTAAGTTTAATACCGATGACCGTTTTTGCATCAGATATTATACAGTCGGTTGTCGTACTTGGTATTGACGAGCCGGTTGATGGTGCACCTTATGACCGCTTTGCAAGCCTGCCTTCGAATGCTACATATACGATTTTCAAAGAGCCTGAATGGTATGACGAAACCGACGAAAGATTCCTGGAAGCAGGCGATACTTTTAAGGCAGGTCATAGTTATACAGTAAGTGTGTGGCTTGAACCGAATAACGGATATGAGTTTGCCTCTACTGCCACAACAACAGACGTTAAGGCATCCATAAACGGCAAAACTGCAAAAGCCGGAAAAGCTTTTGAATATCAGAGATGGGCAATGGTTGTTGCTTCATATACATTCCCGGAGGTTGCGCAAGCAAAGCCGGTAGGTCAGGTAACAATCGAAATTGCAAGACCAAAACCCGGCGAAAAGGTTTCCTATAACGCAAAGATTACAGGCGAAGGCGTAAAGCTGATGGAACGAATTCCAGACCTGATGGATGTATATAAAAATGCAATAAACGGCATAGAATGGGACGATAACACGGCAAATCACAATATGCTTGAAGGAGAAACCTTTACTGTGGGTCATGAATATGGCTTGAGTGTGTTTATTGAACCTGAAGACGGATATAAGTTGGATGAGTCCTACGAAAATTATGAAGTCACCATCAATGGAAGAAATCCTACGGTAATGAGTGGTTTTGGTGAAGAAAGACGTGGATATTATGTATCATACGACTGTATTGGTGAGGTTGGTGAAGTAAATTTCAACATTGTCGAACCGGAAGTTGGTGCTGCTCCATTTTTTAAAGGCTATGCGGAAAATGGCAATGTAAATTGGGAGGTAACTGAACTTTCCTATTTTGATAAGAGTACGAGAGAACATCTTGAAGCGTCCGATACATTTGAAGAAGGACACTATTACGAAATTTATTTCCGTATGCAGGCAAAAGACGGATATGATTTCACCAAAGATGAAAATGGTAATTTTGACCAAAGCAAAATTACCATAAACGGACACACGCCAAGCGACTCAGGCTATTTCTCCAATGTGTGGAGAACAGGTTTTGTTAAAAGCTGTTATGGTCCGCTTAAAAAGAATAGCGAG